>CALGGV010000149.1 GCA_937915725.1 uncultured Selenomonadales bacterium | reverse complement strand
TTAAGCCACTGCAAAGAATATGCAACGGCTTTTACAATTTTAAAATAATCTAAAATGCTAAGAAAAATTTCATAATTTTACACGGCAAGGCTAAAACTTTTGCATACAATTTGGGAGTTGAAAAAATTTTTGTAAGCTTAAGCCACTGCAAAGAATATGCAACGGCTTTTACAATTTTAAAATAATCTAAAATGCTAAGAAAAATTTCATAATTTTACACGGCAAGGCTAAAACTTTTGCAGACAATTTGGGAGTTGAAAAAATTTTTGTAAGCTTAAGCCATTGCAAAGAATACGCAACGGCTTTTACAATTTTAAAATAATTTTTTGGAGGATTTAAAATGCTAAGAAAATTTTTAGTAACCTTGTTAATTTTTTGTACCACGATAATTTTTACCGCCAAAGTTTCGGCGGCTGAATTTGAAATGGTTTCCTATTCCGCACTTGTTAAACTTCAGTGGCTTGCAAATTCCGGCAACCCTGACGCTAAAAAAATCTTAAAGCGCATTAACAAAACTAATATTTACGGCGAAAAAAATCTTCACGACTTTGAACGCCTCGAAAAAATTAACAGCATTTATCAAGAATTAAATTACGCCTCAACCGTAGAATTTGTACAAAAAAATGACTATAAAAATATTATGGATATTGGCGGCGGCTATACTCCGCGCGCCCTTGTTTTTGCAAAGGAAAGCAGAAAATATATTGGCGCAGAATTGGCGGCAGTTGCTGTAAGTGCAAATGAAATTGTTACCCCAATGGCTGGCAAAAAATACGCCCAAAATATTTCCTACGATGAAGTTTTGATTGAAGACCGCTATGCTATGCTCGGCACGGCGGACGAATTTAAAGGCAAAATTTGCATTATCGAAAACGGCTTGATGATTTATTTGACTGAAGATCGCTATAATGAAATGTTTAATTTGATTAGGGAAATTTTGAAAAAACACGGCGGTTGCTTTATTTCTACCGACTACGTGACAAAAGATTATTTTAAAGAAATTGCCGCCGCGCTGTATGGCGAAGATCAAGCACAACTTCTTTATGACGAAACAAAAGTAATGTATGAAGAACTTTTCGATAATGAAATTTACGACGATACTTTTAAAACGCAAGACGAGGCGATAGAATTTTTCCGCACTCACGGCTTGAAAATTCAGCCCGTACCGCTTTTAAATGACATTTCAAAACTTTATTGCACAAAAAATCTTACTCCTCAACAAGTAGAAAAAATTCAACAAATTGCCGCCAAAAATTATCTTTGGGTAATTACTGCCGATTGAAAAAAATTTTAAGCAAGGAAGTGATGCCCAAATGAAAATAGCAATGGCAAAACAAATGCACGAAATAGACACTGCCGCAATTAATCAGTATGGCTTGCCGGAATTATCTTTAATGGAAAATGCAGGGCACAGAGTTTTTGAGGCAGCTTTAAAAATTTTGGGCAACGTCGATAACAAAAGTATTTGTGTATTGGCGGGCAGTGGCAATAACGGCGGCGACGCGCTTGTTACTGCAAGATTTTTGTTTAATCGTGGCGCAAAGGTAAAAGTTTTTTTGTTGGGAAATAAAAACCACCGCACAAATTCTTTCAACGTTCAAATAAAAATTCTGCGCGAAATGGGAATAGAAATTTTACAGCTTGAAACTGACAGGGCGTGGGAACGTTTACAAGTTGCCTTAAAATTTACAGATGCAATAATTGACGGCGTTTTAGGTACAGGATTTTTTGGCGAAATTCGCCCTTCAGCGTTGAAATTAATTCGGCTTGCAAATTCAGCCGGTAAACCGATTATTGCTATTGATATACCTTCCGGCGTGGCGTCAGATACAGGCGCAGTTTCTGAAGTTGCAATGAACGCTGTTTGCACGGTTGCACTTGGTATGCCTAAGCCCGGACATTTTATTTGTCCCGGCGCAAATTACGTCGGCGAATTAATTATTGATGATATTGGAATACCCGGCGATTTACTTAACGATGACATTCACCAAACTTTAATTGATGACGAAATTGCAAAAACACTTTTACCGGCGCGGGCGCGTGAAGTTCACAAGGGAAGTTGCGGAAAAATTTTAGTAATTGCAGGTTCACGTGGAATGACGGGCGCGGCGTGTCTTGCGTCAATGGCAGCGTTAAAGGCGGGCGCAGGTATTGTAACTTTAGCCGTTCCGGAAAGTTTGAATGACTTGTACGAAGTTAAACTAACTGAAGTTATGACTGCTCCACTTCCCGAAAATAAAATTGGAGTTATCGGCGGCAAAGAGGCTTTACAAAGTCTTTTAAAACTTGCTGAAAAATTTGACGCGGTTTTAATTGGAAGTGGACTCGGGCGTGATTCTGAAACTTTGGAACTTGTAAGAAATTTTGTAAGCACAGTAGATAAAACTTTGATTTTAGACGCGGACGCAATTTTTGCTTTTAACGGCAAGGCTGAAGATTTAAAAAAGTGCAAGCAAATTCCAATTTTAACTCCACATTTGGGCGAACTTGCCGCGCTTTTAAATTCTTCGGTTGACGAATTGCGAAAATCTTTAATTTTTAATGTAAAAAAAGTCGCGCAGGACTACCGCGCAATAATTGTGGCAAAAAGCGAATGTACGATTGTTGCATATCCGAACGGCGAAATTTTTCTTTCTGCGTTGGGAAATAGCGGAATGGCAACGGCGGGAAGTGGTGACGTTTTGGCGGGAACAATCGCCGGACTTATGAAACAAACGCCTTTTGCGCCTTTAGCGGGAGTTTATTTGCACGGCACGGCGGGCGATTTTGCCGCGCTAATGAAGGGCGAAGGGCTTGTTGCCTCAGATATTTTGGAAAATTTGCCTCAAGCGATAAAAAAAATTAGAACTTTGCAAAGTTAAAATTTTTTGTGATTAAAATTTAAAAGGCGAATGGTACTTAAGCGAAGATTCTTTCTTTTTAAACACACTAAAAAAGGTGGGAAAAAAATGATTCATTGGGGAATTATTGGAACGGGTTATATCGCCGGAAGATTTGCCGCAAGTTTGAAGAAGGAGCCGCGCTGTACTCTTGCCGCTGTAAGTTCCAGAAATTTAACTAAGGCTGAAGAATTTGCAAAAAAAATTTCTGCCGAAAAAGCTTACGCAGGACACGATTCACTTTTGGCAGATAAAAATATTGACGCGGTTTATATCGCTCTGCCGCACGCCTTGCACAAAGAATTTTCTATTAAGGCATTGAAAGCCGGTAAAGCTGTTTTGTGCGAAAAGCCGGCAACTTTAAATTTTGCTGAAATGGAAGAAATTGCAAAAGTTGCCCGCGCCGAAAAAAAACTTTTTATGGAGGCAATGAAACCGCGTTTTGTTCCATTGTACGAAAAAATAAAATCTGCGCGAGGAGAAATTGGAGAAATTACCCGCGTTGAAACTTCACTTTGTAATTTAATGGAGCTTACCGGCAAAACTTACCACACGCAAAAAGGACAAGGCGGCGCGTTGCTGGACGTTGGAATTTATTGCACAAGCTGGCTTGAGGATTTTTTGGGCGAAATTACCGGCGTTAAAAAAGTCTCAGTAAAAATTGAAAATGAAATTGATTATTACGTTGACGCCGAATTAAATTTTGGAGAAAAAACCGGCAGGCTTGAATGTGCATTTGACAGGAAAAAGCCGCGTCAAGCGATAATTTACGGCACGAACGGAAAAATTATTGTTGAGGAATTGCATCGCCCGCAGTCAATGACAATTAACGACAAAATTATTTCCGTACCTTATGAAGTTGACGATTTTTTCGGCGAAATTAAACATTTTGTAAATTGTCTTGAGGAAGGGAAAATTGAAAGTGAAATTATGCCGCTTAATTCGTCTTTGAACTGCGCAAAAATTTTAGAATCCATTTCAAAAAATTTTTAATAACAAAATTTCCAATAAAAAAGCCGCTCCGAATTTGGGGCGGCTTTAATTTTTTATTTTTGAACAAATTCTGAAATTAAGTTCCTGTTCTTTCGCTTACCTTGCTAGATTTACCTGAATGAATTTTCCAAACGTTGCCAACTCTAACCATTTCAACTTGTCCTTTAAATTGTTGATATAAAAATTTACCGCCGCCAGCTCTGTCTTTAGCATCAAGTGTATATTCCATAGTTACGCTATCGCCATTATTTGAAACTAATTTTAAATCGCTAATTTTACTGCTTATTGTATTTGCGAACCCTTGAGTATACTCTGAAAAATTTCCCATGTATTTTTGTCTGTATGGCGTCAACATATCATAAGCCTTGCGATAATTTCCGGCTGTAATTGCGGCGTGATATTCCCAAAAAGCAGTTGCTGCCTGTTTAACATTTTCCGGAATATTATTTTTAAATTTAGGTTTTTCCGGCTCCGGCTCCAATATTCTTACACTTATATAACTTACCTTGCAATCAAATTTACTTAGCGCAAAACGCAATAAACCTTTTTGCCCGTTAATCGCAGTGAATGGATATTCATACAAAGTTAAATCGTCCAAATCCATTTCTAAATAATCAACGCCGTATTGTTCAACAAATTCACTGTAAGTGGCACCAATAGTTAGTCCACGATAAGTTTTATATTTTTTACTTTTGGATATAAATGCAACAAGATAATCATTTTTAAAAACAACTTCAATTCCGTCATAAAAAAATCTGTAATAGTTGTCCCCATCATTTTGTATAGAATCAGGCTCTCCAAAAATTTTTATTACATCATCAAAGGGCAATCCTAAATCAATTCCATTTAAACTTAAATCAGTCCTTGCATTGCGGTAATTTTCGCTTTGTTGCTGTGTCTGTGTTTGAGAAGTCACGGGATTAGAATTTGTTCTGGCTGAATTTGAATTATCGCTTTTATTGTTAAAAATAATCAACAATGCTACAACTAAAACTGCGATAATTCCCTTTAAAATATTTGAATCATTTTTTACGGGCGGCGTTGGTTGAGGTGACGGGGCAGTTGAATGATAAACTTGAACGGGCGGTGGCGTTGATTTTGATTCTGAATTATTTGATGTAGAATTCATCCATTCGGGGACAATTACTTTTTCTTTTGCCTTTAAATTTTTTTTAGTTTCCAAATAAATTTTTCCTGCTTTACAAAGTGACCAATTATCGCCGCTTTTTATAAATTCTGCCGCGTCTTCAACTTGAATTTTTGCATAATTTCCGCTGTAAAAATTAGAATTAAAAACTTCGCCCATTGCTCTTGCAGTATGATAATTTTCATTGTAATTTTTAACATTTGGAACGACTTTAAATTTATTTCCGGAAATTGGAATTGCCCAATAATCGCTGTGTTGTACTTTATCATAACTTTCAAAGACTGGAGCAAGCGTAGGCTGATTTATTCTTTCATTAAAGTTGGCGCATGTAAAACCTCTGACTTTATATTTTTCTATAAAAGCATCGCGCGCAGTTTTTGCCTCATACCCTGTTTTTTCAAGCAACAAATTATATTCTTTCAAAAATTGATTGTCTTGATTTAAATTTTTATCTTCGTCAATTTTTTCAGTTTGAGCGGGAATAATTACTGGAGTTTTGGAAATAGAAATTTCACTTGCCTTGAAAATTTTTTTTACAGGTTTAATTTCTTCATCATTAACTGTATTATTTTCAGAAAATTTTTCAGTTTGAGTGGAAATAATTTCTGGATTTTGGGGCAAAACTTTTTTTAGCAAAACTTTTTTGGGTGGAATATTTTTTTCTTCGACAGGTTCAATTGGTTTTTTATCCCACCCCAAAACTTTAACAAAGATTTCTATAACGTCGTTAATTTTATTTTCCTGCAAGCCCGATTGTTTCAAAATTTCTATAGCCTTATTAATAGCCGCCTCATGGTCGGAATTTCCAACAGCAAAAATTTCTCCAATGTTTAGCATTAAAGCCCTTTTAATTGGCGTGTATTCTCTCATAAGACGTCCGGGAACTTTATCATCAAGAATTGCTATAAGTTCATCGCGGCGGCTTAATAAATTTTTGTCGGAGTTCAAAATTTCTCTTAAAATTTCTTCCATGTAAATTATCACGACCTTGCGTCTACAATGAAATTAATTTTAAGCAAGGCAGGGCGGGCAGTGGCAAAAACAGAATCTTTTAACGAGCCTAAAACTTGCGTTAAGTTGACAGTTTTGGAGCCGTCAAAATTTTCCGGTGCAACGTCAACATTTGCCATGCTCCATTCTTTTACCCAATCAGGCAACTTGTAACCTTTTGCCGTTGGTGATAATGATGCTTGTACAAAATTTACGTACCCTTCAGCAAAACTTTTTTCGGGCGTTAATGTAACTTTTGCGCTGTAATTTTGATTTTCTAGCGGAATTAATTCAATATTTATATCATTTTCAGTTCTTAATTTCCATTCTTCTCCGTCAAAATACATTACCTGCGCTTGAGTAGTCAATGCCGAAATATCCAAAGGACAAGCTCCCAATTTTTGTTTATAGTCAAAATCAACCGTAAACATTGCCGGTTCACTAAAACTATCTAAGCCAAATTCTTTTACGCGCTTATCTGAAATATTAAATATATCGTCAGCAAAAAAATTTTCCATTTCCAATATTTTTAATTTTGAAAAATCATTTGTGGATTCTGTAAGATTTTCTGAAAGTAACAAATAACCCGTTTCATTTGGCAGCGATTGACGCTCTTTAAATTTTTCCATAAATTCATTAACGGACACCTCCGCGCCTATGATAATTAAGTAAAACGGTCTGAAACGTTCGGGCGTATCGTAAGAATTATAATTAAATTTGGCGGCGTTCAATCCTACGTCAAAAATATCCCCGTAGAAAGAATTTTTTATCCCTATAACTGCAACTGCTTGATGTTTAGCAAAATATTTATCGCGCAGTTTTTTAGTAACATTGCTCCAATCTGAATCACTTTCAAATAAATCTGTGATTATTACCGAAAGATGAGAATCATTTGAATTGTCAATGACATTATGTACTGCCGTTATAATTTCGTCGTAAGGTTCAGGCGAACTAAATCTGCGGTATTCCTTGCCTTCAATTTCCTTTATATTTTCGCCGAAACTATAAAATTTAACTTCGCCCATTGAACTGCCAATATCAAACAAAAGATCCGGCAAAGTTCTATAAACATTTCCGGCAGAAAGTGTCGTGTAGCCTTGCATTGAATATGTTGCATCAAAATAAATATCCATAAAAACTTTTTCCGGTACAGGTTCCGGCGTTTTTTGAAAATCCGGCGGAAGTTCAATGCTTATATCTTCACTGCAACCCGTCAAAGTTGCCGCCAAAAGTATCATTGCAATAAACGCCAAATTTAAAAATTTTTTCTTCATAACAATGCAATAATCCCACCTTTTTATATCTTCAAAAAAATTTTTCAACTCAAATAAATTTTCCCTGCTTTACAAAGTGTCCAACTGTTGCCGCTGTTTATAAATTCTGCCGCGTCTTCAACTTGAATTTTGTTATAAATTCCGGATTGAAAATTAGAATTAAAAACTTCGCCCATTGCCCTTGTAGTATGATAATTTTCTGTATAATTTTTAACATTTGGAACGACTTTAAATTTATTTCCGGAAATTGGAATTGCCCAATAATCGCCGCGTTGGACTGTTTCAGCGTTTTCAAAAATTGCTTTTAATGAAGGCTGATTTATTCTTTCGTCAACATTGGCGCATTTAAAACCTCTGACTTTATATTTTTCTATAAAAGCATCTCGCGCAGTTTTTGCCTCATACCCTGTTTTTTCAAGTAACAAATTATATTCTTTTAAAAATTGGTCGCCTTGATTTATAATTTTATTTGGGCGAGGTTGAATTTTATTTTGGGGAATACTAACTTCAAAATTATTTGTCAAAGAATGAATTTTGCTAATTTTTGCAGTGAGTAAATCATTTTCGATTTTTAAGCCGACAATTTCTTTGTTAAGTTCGTCGACTGTAGCTTGAAGTTTTGCAAATTCTTCTTCGAGAGATTTTAGACGCATTAAAATTTTTTCGTCTGATAAAGTTATTTTTAAAGCTTTTTCAAGAATTGCGATACGCTGTTCAATTTTTCTATATTCTAAATCTTCCATTAGCTAAGTAATAATTCTCCGGATTCGCTGAATTGCCACACACCTTTAAAAATTGCCGGCTTTACTACACGAATTTTAGCATAATTTCCGCCTTCAAAATTAGAATTAAAGACTTCGCCCATTGCCCTTGTAGTATGATGATTTTCTGTGTAATTTTTAACATTTGGGATAACTGCAAAAGTATCATTTTCGACTTCGTACGCCCAATAATCGCTATCAGTTACGGGTTTAGTTGTTTCAAAGACTGGCGCAAGCGTGGGATTATTTATTCTTTCGGTTGTATTTTTGCAGTTAAAGCCCTGAATTTTATATTTTGCCAAAAATTCATCACGACTTGCACGCACCTCAACCATATTTCCTTCCTTAGATAAATTATTGCAGTCTGATATAAAATCTTTGCACTTTTCCAATAAAGTTGGCGGAGGCGGGGGAGGCTGCGGCGCAGGTTGAGAAATTGTATTTTTTGTTAATTGGATAGGCGGAGGCGGCGGATTTACTCTGGCAACGTAAGGCGAAGAAATAAGCTCATTTTCATTTTCAAAATTTGTTTTTGTTTTAGGAACAGGCGGCGACTTTCTATCGAGATTTTCAATTTTATTTTTAAGGTTACCTATTGTGCCTTGTGCTGTCAATAATTCTGTTTTCAGTTCAAAGATTTTATCTTTTTGTTCCTTTAAATCACTTCTCAAGGCTGAATTCACACTATTAATACGGCTATTAATAATCACGACTAAAAGAATTATTGAAAGCAAAGTAAAAATAATTGCGCCCATAACAACGTAGCCGGTATAAAGACCGAGCGGCGCGGTTGAGGCGTCAATTTGTTCTTGAAGTGTTTTAATTTCTGTGCGAAGTGCATTTAAATCTTTTTTTTCCGCAAAATCTTTTGGAATTAGATTAACGGATTCTGGAGCACTGTATAAATTTTCAGCTTGTTCTTCTGGAGTTAATTGGGCGATTTGAATTATTTTGTCAATCATAAATCAACATCTCCATTAAATTTTTAAGCTCAATTATAAATATTGGCTCCAAGAAAACCTCTTTTACATTTTGTCCCTTTTTATCCACGAAATAAGAATTTGTTTGGCGTAATAAAATTTCAACAGCATCGTCATCTATAGGAATTCCATCTGCCCAAAGTTTTTGAGAAGAATTAAATTCTTTAATGAAATTTTTAAATTCTTTCATGGAAGTAACATTAATTCCGCTGCTGACATCATGTGCGCTGATAAAATCATTTGAAGAAAATTTTTCTTTGCCTTGAGTAAATTCTGCGCCCGCAAGTACTGCTTTTTCTATATATTGATCTGCCTCTTTGCCAAATAAATCTTCTTTAATTTTTTCTTCGTCAAAAAATGCTTGATGGTTTGTAGGTTTATCTGAAATCATACCACTTGCAACTTCAACTTTTGGCTGATGGCTTAAATCTAAATAAAACTTTCTGTGCTTTTCAAGATTTGACGCCTTAGCCAACATATTTTCAAGGACGAGCAAAAATTTATTACCGGCAATATTGCCGCCGATT
The DNA here is from genome assembly GCA_937915725.1 of uncultured Selenomonadales bacterium. GTDB lineage: Bacteria > Bacillota > Negativicutes > Selenomonadales > Selenomonadaceae > Quinella. Next base: position 11,645 of record CALGGV010000149.1, on the reverse strand, counting down.
GTTAACCAATTAAAAATACGGGAACCGTTGCCGCCAACAAATATTCGTGGCAATGTATCTTCCACGTAATGATTTTCTTCGTGCAATTCTCCAATCAATTTGCCAAGATAATAAAATAGCCCTGCTACTGCAAATTGTGCCCCCTGCAAAACGGATTTTACTTCAGATTGTCCGGTTTTAAATCCTAAATCTCTAATATATTTTTCGCTGTTCTCTCTCATTGCCGCGTCAATTACGGCTTGTCGTTGTTCAAAATTATTTAAACTGATATCGGATATTGAATTAGCCGTGTCACTGTCAACAAAAAACTGATAATTATCGTAAATTGGTTTGAACATATAACGCCCAGCGTATTGTATCGAAGTATGATAAATTATTCGTCCGGGCTGTTCGCTGATAATTGATATATCAGTTGTTCCTGCGCCAATATCAATACAAATAGCTCCTTGATCAAAGTTTGTACCCGCTTTAATTCCGTCGGTATCTTTTGGTTTATCGCTCAATTTGTTAAAGTAATATGCACTTGCCTTACTTTCAGACCAGCTGACAATAATATTTTTGTCATAATCGTAATTTGTGTTTTGATAAGCATTTTCTACAGCGGCGCGGCAAGTATTTTCAAAAGTTATTCTTTGATCCTCAGAAAAAGCTGTAGGGTAAGAAAAATTCCAATTTATACTGCTGACATTTGAAATAGCCGCCTCAACTACTGCCTGCAAGCAAATTTGTCCTATATAAGCTGAAGTTTTGGCGCGTCCTTTTTCGTCGTCCTTCCATTTTAAATTGGCGTCAATATTATTTTTCAAACGTTCAAAAGTGCGCGTATTTTTAGAATTGAGTAAAAATACATGCCCATCAATAAGCGGGCGAATATCTTTAGCCGAATGTAATAAATGAAAAATGCTAAGGAAAGACCCATCAGATTTAGATTGTGTATTGGGAATAAAATTTTCAAAAAGTTGTTGCCCGCGAGCATCGCCACTTTCAGTAATTTTTAACAAATGCGGCTGAAGGACTAATGGGCGCGGCGTACCTTGATTTTCTCTGAAGTAAAGCATAGTTGAACTTGTTCCAAAATCTACGCCAATATTCCACGTTGAATTTTGATTGGCTTGTGGCAATTCCAAAATTTTTATATCCATTAAAACTACGCCGACTTCAAAAATATCTTCTCGTGAATCTGCGCTTTTATAGGAACAAATTAAAGCCTCTGGAAATGAATTTAATTTTGAGGCAAATTTATTCAGTTTTCCAAAGTGTCCGCCGGCTTTAAAATCTTCGCCAATTTCTTTACCGTAACTCCACGGCTTGACGTAATAAATATTACTTGCTAATTCATTTGGTTTTTTACTTTGTGCTTGAAAATTTTCATAATAAAGATAATATTTATTCCAATTTTTGAGTTGGATATTTGGCCACATTTCAATAACAGGAATATTATTTTGAATATAAATTAATTCTCTAACGGGATAAACTTTGCAATAGCGATATTTTGCGCCGCTACTCAATGGAAAATTAAAATATACGTAAATATTATTTTCGTCATCTTTGGAAATGGACATATTGTTTGCAATTTCTTCCGGCGTGAAATATTCCAGCAATTCATTTTTTATTGGCAAAATTGGCGTAAGGTTTGTATCTGCCAAAATAGTTATACCGGCAATCTTGTTGTTTAAAGAATTTGGAAAAGAATTTCCAGGCTCAATAACTGCCATTCTTTCATAGAAAAAATCTTCCGGGCGGCGATATTCAACGTTAATAATGTGGTCGTTGTCACGCACTTGCAACGGAATTTGTCCAATTTTATTTCTTTCGCCGCTTAAACTTTCATTTGTAACGTCATTTGCATTTACGCCTTGCCATACGATTAATTGTGACGGGTCAATATTTTCTTGATTGGCAAATTCTCTAACCATTTCCGGCGAAATTAAAATAATTTTTTTGTTTGAACGACTAGGATTAGTCCACAGGCGAACTTGAGAATCTTCAAAAATAAATTCTTTTCCTTGAATTGTCCTGTTGAGAAAACGTGCTGTACCTTTATGAAGATTTAAATAGGAATCTGTGAGAGAATAGCTTGTGGAAGTTGTAAATATTTTTAAATCGTCAATATATTTTTGTACGCAGTTAAGCAAGCTAACGCAGATAATTTCAGATTCTTTAATGTCATTGTATTTTGCATTTTCAACCGGCGATAATTTTTGAAGATTATTATGCAAATCATGTAGCCAAAAATTAAGTGCCTCGCGTTCAGAAGTTTGAAGTCCGCGTATTGGATCTGATAAATATATTCCATTTTCGCTCCATGGCTTAGGAATTTGTCCTTTAAAAGTATTGATATAATCTGCCGCGCTTGCAACCAAAGTTGAAGGCGAAGTCATAGCTATCGCTTTTCCATTAAGATAAATTACGTAAATATCTTTCAGCCATGCGTCAACGTCGGCATTGATTGATTCACGCGGAGCTAAGGCGCGGAATATTTCTGCTATATTTGAATTATCTTCCAAAATGTTTACATGTTCAACCTTCAGATTGATTTTTTTCAATTCTTTAAGGGCGAACATTGCCAAAATTGATCGCCATTCTCCCTCAACTCTTTTTGTTAAATCTTTGACAAATTCTTTTGCATCTTCAATACCGAATAACGCCATTTTAAATAAAAGCGGTCTTGCCCAAACGTCCGGAATTGAATCAATCGATTCTAAATTTTTTGCCTCGGCAACTTCAATACATTTTGCAAGCTTGTTTAAAAAATCTGCGCTTGAATCTTCTTTCCATATTCCGGGATTATCTTTTGGAATCATATCAGTTTTAGGATCAATATTAGGCAACATTAACAAAGACATAAATAAAATCACCTCGAAACGTCACAAACATCATAAAGGCGGCGCAAAAATTTACCAAAACTTTTTTCAGATTCATTGACGCGCCCCGATTCACTCAACCTACACCAAATTTCATGAAAATCAAGCGTAGTATCGCCATTATCGCAAGATTGAAAAGCTACTATATCATTAATTTTTGCGGAATTTGCAGAGAACATATCCGGCTTTATTAAATTGACATTGCGCCCTTCGAGAGTCTCAATTTGTTTCAGCCAGCGCACAAAGGATTCAACATAATCATCAAAATTTTTTAGAATATGTTCGTTAATTTCTGTACCCTTCAAAAGGTCAACAAACCACGGATATTGATATTCCGGAATTTTACCGGCGCGTAATTCATTTAAAACGGGCTTTATCAAATGTACATAACTAAAAATGAATCGCACAAATTTTACAAAAAGACTTCTAAAATTTTTATTGGAAATGGTATTTGGAAAATCGCTCCAATTAAAATTTTTGTTGTCATTACAGGAAATATATTTGAAAGTATGAGTATCAACGTCAACTTCATTTTGAAAAAAATCTATGGCGGCAAGTGCAGAATATAAATCTACTATATGTGAATCGTTGACTTGATTTCTTGCGCCAACGCTGAAGTTTTTTATATGTGCGGTTGAAGAATCGCCAATTAAGTACATTGTATTAAAAACGTTGTCGCGTTGAGCATAATATTTCAGCGCGGCTTTTGTATTTAGCATAAAATCTTCAGCACGTGCAAAAAGTTCGTCCGTGGAGTGGTTGTCCGGCGTAAAATCAAAATAAGGCAAAATAAATGCTCCGCCTATTAATAAATTGCTGTTATTTTCGGCAATTTTGTATCTTAGCAGGCGTGAAATTGTAGGAAGTCCCGCCGCGCCGGTGCCGCCAAAAACGGAGCCGGCAATAAAAATTTTTGCTTTATTGTCAAAATTAATATTATTTGCAAATAAATTTCTGAAACTACTTTCTTCATTTAGCAGATTATAATTTTGTGCCAAAACTGCCGCGCCTATTGATGGATGTCCTCTAAAACCTTGATTTAAGCGGGTATTTCTTTCTTTTTCAGTGTAAAGTACTTCATAAAGATTGCCTATTGGTGTACCTTTATGTTTTGGGTACATTATCATATCATCAAGGGTAGTATCATGGCGCGTTGGATTCCACGGATAAGGCTTGACTATTGAGACTTTGTCTTTGAATAGGGGCGTATCGTTGCCGACGCCTTGTCTTAAATCATTTTGAATTTCTTCAAAATTTCTAAGAACGCTACTCATTCTGTCCAAATTACCGTTGCCAGTATCAGGATCTATTGAAAAAATTTTTATTTCGTCTCTATCGCCCGGCAACATTCCTGCAACGCAAAGATGAAGTAAAGACTCCATAACTTTTGCGCCGCTACCGCCTATTGACAAAAAATAATAAGCCATTTTTTTACCTCACTTTCAATTTCGTGACAATAAAAATTGTGCGCCTATGGGCGTATACTTGAATGATAACGGCGTTGCAAAAATTGTAACCAGCCAATAATTAATCATTGCAAATAAAAAAACAAATGCTCCAACTACGATTCCATTAACTTGAATGTTAAGAGTGTTTGAATATAAAATTGGGACGGCGATACTTATAACAACGGCTATAAATCCTAGCGCAGCCCATGCGGTTCTTTTTCCCGTTCCCATAGAATATTCAACTTTAAAAACTAATGAAGTTAAAATAAACCATATCAGGGAACAAAGACCGGTAAGCGCGCCCGTCAAAATTACTATATTTAAATATTTTGCTTTCCAAGCCGTAAGCGTTATACCGTTAGACGCGGTTGCAAGTTTGCCGCCAAAAATATTTGAGATAATAAAATAAGCCAGTGCGATACAAATGAAAGTTGCAACGAAAATTATAAGAACTTTTAAAATTGCTTGAGTCCTTCTTTTACTTGCGTAATTTATTGCTGACAAAGAAATTCACTCCTCCAAAAATAAAAAATTAATGCTAATAAAAAAATAATGGAAAGTGTAACATTAAAATATTTTAGTGTCAATTTTTTGCAACTGGACACTGTCAAATTTATAAATTTAATAACTGTCTGGTAAATCTGCGCGAGCTTAAAATTTGCTTGCTAAAACTATAATTTTGATTTATAGTTTGAAAGTACAATTTAATTATAGGAGGTTTTTTAATGAAGAAAAAAATTTTGACTGGAATTTTGGCGGGAGTACTGGCGTTTGGGAATTTTGGAAATTTGGGCAATTCTGAAGTTCAAGCTGCCTCTCGCGCAGAAATTGCCGCAATTAATGTTGAAACTGCCGCCGATTTTCAATATTGGAATGACAATTCCCCTACCAAACAAAAAATCATTGAATTTGTAGAGGCGGCGACAAATTCCAACAGCCCAAATTTTATTCCGCCGGAAAATAGAATTGCTACTTTTGATATGGACGGAACTTTTTATTGTGAAACTGCGCCTTGGTATTTTCAAGAAACAATGTTTTTTTACAGAGTTTTAGAAGACAGTTCATATAAAGCACCGAAAAAAATTGTTAAGTTCGCCGAAAAAATTAAGCCGAAAGTTTACAATAAAACCGGTATAACGCCCGCTGAAAATAAAATTCTATTTCAACAGTTGACAAAGGCTTATGAAGGTATGACGCCTGAAGAATACCGCACCTACGTAAAAAAATTTATGGAAACGAATGAAACGGGCTTAACGAATTTGAAACGCGGCGAGGCTTTTTATCTTCCAATGGTTGAAATAATTTCCTACCTTAGCAACAACGGCTTTAAAGTTTATATCGATTCTGCTTGCGGCAACGATACGACACGCGCACTTGTTGAGGGCGTTATTCCAATTCAATCTGATAGAATTATTGTTTCAGATTTTGTCTACACTTCAACGAATATGGGCAAAGATACGCCGGACGCTCATTTTTATGACAGATACAAAGAAAAAGTTGTCATTTCCGGCGAACCGCTGATTGATAACGGCAAAACCAGAAAAATTTTTTCTATTCTCAATCAAATTGGCAAAAAGCCGGTTTTAGCATTTGGAAATTCCATGGGCGATAGTGGAATGTTTGAATATACATTGCAAAATAATCCTTACAACTGCGCGGTTTTTATGGTAATTTGCGACGATACAGAGCGTGAACTCGGCAACCCTGCCAGAGCAGCAAAAGATAAAGCATTTGCTGAAAAACGCGGCTGGAATACTATTTCAATGCGTGACGAATTTAAAACGATTTACGGCGATAATGTTCGCAGGGAATAATTTAAAAATCCTAAGCAATAAAATTTCAAAGGAGGAAAAATTTTTATGGCAGTTGACAAAGCTTTATTTCTGTATGATTTAGCGGTTGTAGCGATAATGAAAAATGAGGCTCCCTATGTCAAAGAGTGGCTGGATTATCATTTGGCGGCGGGCGTAGATCATTTTTATATTTATGATAATGAAAGTACCGATAATTTCAAGGAAGTTTTACAACCGTACATAGACGCGGGAATTGTAACTTATAGTTTTCGTCCGGGATTACGTAAACAAATTGAAGTCTATAATGAGGCTTTCAAAAGCTACAGATTTTTCTGCAGGTACATGGCTTTTATTGATGCCGATGAATTTATTTTTCCGCAAAGTAATGAAAGTATCACTGAAGTTACTGATAAAATTTTCAGTCAAGAATCAAATATTGGTGGATTGGGAATTAATTGGATGAGTTATGGCTCTAATTATTTAGAAACTGCAGATTATTCAAAAGGCGTTTTGGAAAGATTTACGCGCCGTACATATAGACCGGTCGGCGGTAAAATAAAAACTATTGCGAATCCACGCAAAATCAAATTCATAACTACGCCGCATAGAGTAAGGCTTTTTGTAGGTTCAATATCGATTTATGACGATTTTTCTAAAGATCAATATGACGTTTCCAAAAAAATTTTATGTAATCATTATAGATTAAAATCTCGTGAAGAATATCTGACTAAAACAAAAAATTCAAGTGTTGACGCTGTTTACGGCGATAAAAATTATTATAATCCTGATAAATTTAATCATGAAGAAGACAATGCAGTTTTTGATGACAGCATTTTAGCTTATCGTGACGAACGAATGAAAATGCAAAATTCTGCCGGTAAGCAAATTGATTATGAAAAATTAATTAACGCGCTTATTAAAAATATTTCAACTATGTTTGGTGATAATGTTCCTTTAAAAAATTTTGAAGGTAAAATGGAAACATTTTTAACTTGTCGAGCATTGGCGGCATTTTTGAAGGGAAATGTACTTGATAACGCCCGCGGAGAATTTATCGAAAAATTGAGTTTGCAGGCGATTTATTACACTTTATTAACAGATTTATCTTCTGAAGATGCAGAATTATTTTTGAGTGAATTACCTAACCTTTTGCCGCTGAATTATCCCGTTGTCAAAGATATTTACAAAATTTCATTGGAAATAATTCCTCAACTGAAAAGCCAAATTCAATCCAGCATTACAGATCACACAAAATTTGAACACTGGCAAGATTTTAATGAGTATGATAATTTACTTAGGATTTTAAAAGTTTTTGAAAATTATGAGCTAAAGTAGTAGTGTTGATTGCTTAAAATTCGCCAAAGATAATAACTGGCAGTCAATTTCAATGAAAGACAATTTACAGCGAAAAAATTGACGCTTGACAGTCTAAACTTGCCGAAATAAAATTACCAAATATCATAGAAAGGAAGTTTTTCAAATGGAAATTAAATTTGTTGAAACTAAAAATCTTAAAACTAAGCCGGACGTTTCAAAAATTGGATTCGGTACACATTTTACGGATTATATGTTTGAAATGGATTATAATCCGGAGGAAGGCTGGCACGAGCCGCGTATTGTTCCTTATCAAGATTTACAACTTAGCCCGGCGAATACAACTTTGCATTATGGGCAAGCGATTTTTGACGGCTTAAAAGCTTACAAGCACGGCGATAAACCCGTTATTTTCCGCGCGTCCGACCATATGCGCCGCGTCAATGTTTCGGCTAAAATTCTTGATATTCCGGAAGTTCCTTTTGACGTTGCACTTGCCGGCTTGAAAAAATTGATTTACATTGAGCGTGACTGGATACCGACGGGCAAAGGACAAAGTTTGTATATTCGCCCGTTCATTTTTGCAACTGATGATTATTTGGGCGTCAAAGTCAGCAAACAATACAAATTCTTGATAATTCTTTCACCGGTTGCTGCTTACTACGCGCACGGCTTTGCTCCTGTTAAAATTATGGTTGAAGATAAATATGTTCGCGCAGTACGCGGCGGCTTGGGCGCGGCTAAAACTCCCGCAAATTACGCGGCTAGCTTGCACGCGGGGCTTGTTGCACACGAAAAAAATTATGATCAAGTTTTGTGGCTTGACGGCGTCGAAAGAAAATATATCGAAGAAGTCGGCTCCATGAATATTTTGTTCAAGATTAACGGCGAAGTTATCACGCCTTCTCCAAAATTGCAAACTTCGATTCTTGACGGTATAACTCATCGCACTGTTTTAGAAATTGCGAAAGATTGGGGAATACCTGCGATTGAGCGCAAAATTTCGATTGATGAAGTTATTCAAGCTTACGAAGAAGGAACACTTGAAGAAGTTTTTGGCAGTGGTACAGCGGCTGTAATTTCCCCTGTAGGTGTCCTCGAATACAAAGGCAAGGAATATGTCATTAACGGCGGCAAAATCGGCGAATTTACGCAGAAAATGTACGATTATATCGAAGGTATTCACATGGGCGAAATTGAAGATAAATTTGGTTACATTGAATTTGCGGAATAAGTGCTAAGGACTAAGGGTTAGGGACTGGGGATTTTCCCTATTCTCTAACTCTTTTTTGTTAGGATAAAAAATTAAGCCCGTATTCGTGCTTGAGAGCCACGAGAATCAATTTTCTAAGCTCTAGGGTACATTTATATCAAAAAGATTTTTGAAGGCGGCTTAAAATCGATTTTTATTTCATAGGAGGAAAATTTTTGAGAAAATTTTTAGCGATATTAGCGGCGATAATTTTTTTAAGTGTATCGGTTGAGGCGAAATATAAATTTTCCGCGCCTAATCCTTCAACCGAATTTGAGGCGATGGATTTTGCGCCGGTTTATCCAACTTATTCATGGGAGCCGCTTGCAAACACGAAATTTTATTTAGTACAAATTTTAAATTCTGAAGGCAAGGTAATTCGTGAATTACTGAATACAGAATCTTTAAACCGCGTTACAGATTGGCAACCTTTCAATGAAGTTGGAAATTTTTATTGGCGCGTTTGTGTCGTTGACAAAGACAAAAAGCAGTTAAGCGAATGGTCAGAGGAAAAATTAATCAGTGTAAAAGCTCCCGTAACATTTGCGGCACTAGGCGATAGTATCACTCACGGCGGCGCGAATTTTATTCCTGCAAGTCAAATTTCCTGTCAATGGGAAACTTTTTGCCAATACAAGATAAAAAATATTGGGCGCAGTGGCGATACAACTGCGCAAATGATTGAACGTTTTGAAAGGGACGTTTTGCCTTTTCAGCCGAAACTTTTATTGATAATGGGCGGTGTCAATGACATTCGAGGCGGCGCAACTGCCGAGCAAGTCATTAGAAATTATGAAATTCTGCGCCAAAAATGTACAGCAAATAATATTATTCCGGTTTTCTGTACAATTACTCCAATGAATGAAAGCAAAATGCAAAGTCGCAGTATTCCTTTCAAAAAAAGTTGGAAAGTTGAACGCCAAAAAATTAACGAATGGATTTTAAAAAATGACGGCGTTGAAGTAACGGAAATGCTTGAAGATGCTAATGACGAACTTCGCGCAGATTTTACGCCGGACGGCTTGCATCCCGATTTACGCGGCAAAATGTTCATTGGCAGGACGATTGAAAAATTTTTGGCTGAAAATTGGTTTAACTTTATAACCGGTGATGAAGTGAAGGAGTGGTCTTTTGTACGAGTTAGCAGTTAAATCAGAATTTGAGGCGGCGCACGTAATAAAAAATTATCCCGGCAAGTGCGCACGTTTGCACGGGCATAACTGGATTGTTGAGGCTGTCGCGCAGGGCTCGGAATTAAACGAATTGGGAATTTTGATAGACTTCAAAATTTTAAAATCTGAACTGAATAAAATTTTGAACGAGTTCGACCACCAATATTTGAATGAGTTGGAAATGTTCACAAAAAAAAATCCGACGGCTGAAAATCTTGCAAAAGAAATTTTTGATAAACTTTCAGTATCGGAAATTTTTAGTGGTACTACTAAATTAAAGGCGGTAAAAGTTTATGAATCGCCGAAATCTTGCGTGACTTATTATCCGGATTAAAAAAATTTTCAAGCTGTGTTGATTTTTTGACACAGCTTTTTTGGTTGTCTTAAAACTTGACGTTAGACTTAGAATTTTGTATTCTAATTGAGCTTTAAAACAATTAAGAAAATGTAAAGTGGAGGCTTAATATGGAATTAAAAAAAATTATCAGTGAATTTGATAAGCAGACAAATTGGCAAAAATCACAGTGTGAAAAAATCAAAAGTCACAGCTTGCCTGTAATTATTTTTGGAGCGGGAATAATGGCTAAATCGGTTACTGAACAATTAAATATTTATGGTGTTGAGGTTGCCGGATATGCAGAATCAGAAAAATATTATAAGCCCGGAAAAACTTACTTAGGAAAACCGGTATTTAAATATTCTGAATTGCACAACCGACCGCAAGACTACGTTTTTGTACTTGGAACTGCTGATAGTGCCAATCCTACGGGGGGGGGAGGCAAGGCTGCCCACGCTTTTATCAACGATGGAAAAATAAACGGTTATTTTTTAAACACAACACCGAACGAAAATATAACTTTGGAATATGTATTACAAAATATTGACAATTTTTCACAGACACTTAATTGGCTCGAAGATGATTTTTCAAAAAAAACGATGATTGCCTATTTGAAACAACATATTAACGATGACCCGTCATTGAGTAAGGAAATTTTTTGCAGTGAACAATATTTTAACGAATTGACTTTGTTCGCTTTAAATGAACACTGCATATTTTTTGATTGCGGAGCTTATGACGGCGATACCATAAGAAATTTTCTAAAATATAGCAACGGCAAATATAAAAAGATTTTTGCAGCAGAGGCTGATTCCGCAAATTTCGACGGGTTGAAAAATTTTGTTGAGAAAAATAATTATGACAATATAAAAATTTTCAATTGCGGCGTTTGGAATGAAAAGGGCAGTATTTCTTTTGACGGCGGCAGGGAAATAAGTTCTGCTATTTCCAACGATGGAAACGGTGAAACAACAATATCAGTTGATACTATAGACAATCTTTTGAGTAGCGAGCCGGTAACATTCATAAAAATGGATATTGAAGGAAGCGAATTAAACGCTTTGAAGGGCGCACAGGAGAGCATAAAAAAACATAAACCTACGCTTGCAATTTGTGTCTATCATAAGGCGGAAGATTTAATTACTATCCCACAATTTATAAAAAGTTTGAACCAAGATTATAAATTTTATTTACGTAAACATATGATTTATTTTATCAATAGTGAACTTGTACTTTATTGCTTGCCTCGCTAAGGCAAGAAAATTTAATAACTGAAAAAGCCCTGCCGAGAAGGTAGGGCTTGAAAATTTTAAAGTTGGCAGGGGCAGTACGACTTGAACGCACAACCTACGGTTTTGGAGACCGTTGCTCTACCAATTGAGCTATACCCCTGTGGGGCGACTCGTGGGAATCGAACCCACGCATATCGGAGCCACAATCCGACGTGTTAACCACTTCACCAGAG
>CALGGV010000148.1 GCA_937915725.1 uncultured Selenomonadales bacterium | reverse complement strand
TCGTTGAAGTTCAGGGAGAGAACGTGCGAATTGCTATTGATGCACCAAAGGATATAAAAATTTATCGCGGCGAAATTTATCGGGCGATACAAGAAGAAAATCAGAGGGCAGCAACGCAACTGGGGAATGTAGATCTTCATAGCGCACTGCCCCTGAAATAAAACGCCAATCAGAAACGGCGGCAGAAATTTTTGCATTGTTAAACCGCAGATTTCGAGTGGCATATTTTAAGGAGGATGAAAAAAATGGAAGTAGGGAAGCTGCACGATGTCTTTTCGGCGGCAGTCGTGGTAAACGCGGCTGAAAGGTCAAACACCAACGCTCAAGGCGCATACCAAAATCCCCAGGGATTCAATTCGCCGGCGGCAACTGTAGAAAATTCTCAGGGGAGTTTTATTGTTGACGCAAAAAGCATTCAAACTGACGCTGAAACTAACAAAAAAGTTCAAGATGATGTTGACGTTCAACTCAAACAGCCGATGGATGAAAAAACTCTCGAAAACATTACTCAGGAACTCAACAAGCTTATGAGTAAAATCAATGCAAATCTTCATTTCAATTATCACAAGGAAGCCGGAATGTTCTCCGTTTCACTTGTCGACAAAGAAAGTGGAGACGTTATTAAAGAATTGCCGCCTGAAGAAATGGTTAAAAACATTGTCAAAGGAAAAATTTGGATGGATGCTTTTATCGGTACTATTGTTGATACCAATGCTTAATTCTCTTAAAAAATTTAAGCCCGTATTGCAATTTACTTAAGTATCTTATCTGCATTGAGCGTCAAGGTATTCAACTTGACGCTTATTTTTAAATTGCGCACATTTTCAAGGAGGGATTTACAATGGGCGTTAATGGAATTTACGGCTTATCCGGCTCCGGTCTTGATGTTGAATCTATGGTTAAGGTCGGTATGCTTAGCAAACAAAGTGAATATGACAAAATGCAACAAAAATATACTAAAAATGAGTGGAAAAAAACCGAATATCTTAATGTTTACGGCGAACTTCAAACTTTCAACAGTTCCACTCTTTCGCAGTATAAACTTTCCAGCAATATGAATGCGCGCTCTGCGTCAAGCGCGAACTCTTCAGTTGTTTCAGCGACGGCGAATGCCAGTGCCGCGCTTATGACGCACTATGTCAACGTTTCAAGCCTTGCCTCAAATGTTTATTTAATTGGTACAAAATTGGATCGTGAAAACGAAACTGCAAGTGTTAAAAATCAACTTCAAAGTATTTTGTTCGACACAATTTCAAAATCCGGCGATAATGTTATTGCAGATGGAGTAACTTATAATTCTACTGATACGGCAATTTCTTTTTCAATCAATGACGGAATTAACGGACTTTTGGCAAGTACAGATTCAAATGCTGTAACTGCCTCTGCAAGCCCGGACGCTACAACCGGCGATACAGGCAAATATACTATTTCAGTTACACAACTTGCAGAACCGCCTCAAACTTTGGGCGCAAGTGTTGCAACTGCATTGGGCGTTGCAGTTACTCCCAGTTCCGTTTTATCAGACACTTTAGACACTGTGGCAAGTAACAATAACTTAAATATGACCATTGGTACCTATTTATCAAATTTAAATGTAGCTGACACTACAACTGCGCTTGAATTTAAAATTAAAGACGGCACTACCGACAGTAACGGCAATGAAAATTATTCAAAAATTACATATACCTACGCTGACCTTAAAGACCTTATGGACGGTACAAAAACTTTCCAAGATTTCATTAATAACCTTAATGAAAAAATTCAAGCCGGCGGAGCCTCTAACGTCACAGCTAGCATTTCCGAAGACGGTACACTTTCTTTATCTAATTCTGAAACAGGAGCATCAAGTAAAGTTGCAATATCAATCGATTCTGCAACGGCTCTTGCCGCATTAAACAATTTCCGCACTTTAACAAGTGGTGGCACGGTTAATCCCTATGCTATAGAAGGAACTCAATTTGACGCAGTGGCGGCAGGCGTTGTATTTAGTATGTTAATGGGCGGAACAAGCTCCTCTCATTTAAGCGATTTAATGTCCGCAGGAAGTCTTAGCATTTCAGATGGTGTAGTTAATTTTGCACTTGCCGGCACAAATGCTGCAGTTACAATTACAGATAGTAGCGGCAATTCAACGAGCCTTACCCCGGAATCAAATACTTTCACCTATAATAATGTTACTTATACTATAAAAGAGACAACAACTACAAGTAATCCAAATGGCGTTACAATTTCAAATACCGGCGACCAAAATATAAAAATTACTTACGGCGATCTTGCAAACGGTTTTACTTTGAATGAATTAGCCTCAAAGATTAACAGCCAAAATACAAATATCCGCGCCACTTATGATTCAGTTCAAGATAGATTTTCTATTTACAACAAAGAAAGCGGCGAAGAAAATCAACTCAATATAAGTCTTGCCTCAAATAAAAAGGCAGAAAATCTTGATGGTGATGATGCAAATGATATAGCAGTGGATGTTGGCAATAACACTGAAAAATTATTTGATGCATTCGGTTTTAAACAATCTTCTGCAGGTACATTGATTAGCGATGTTATAGATTTTACAAAGGGCGAAACAACAAGCCTTGCCGGTACAAATGGTAGCGTTAAAATTGACGGCGTCGAATATGACATTGACTCCAACAAAACTACTGTCAACGGCGTTACTTACACTTTCTTAAATGAAACAAGCGGTAATGTTGCTGTCAATGTTACTCAAGATACAGAGGGAATTGTCGAAAGAGTTAAATCCTTTGTTTCAGATTATAACGCCTTAATGACTAAGCTTTATAAATGGTATGACGAAAAACCCAACACAGATTATAAGCCGCTTACTGCCTCTCAAAAAGAAAGTATGAAGGAAGAGCAAATCGAAAAATGGGAAGAAAAAGCAAAAGCCGGCTTGCTTTATCACGATACTACACTTGGAAAAATTATTACAGAACTTCGCTCCACCATTTCTGAAAACGTCGATGGGATTAACAGCAAATACAACAATATTTTCTCAGTCGGTATTTCAACAACCGGCTTGAAAGGTCAACTTAAACTTGACGAAGATAAACTTAATGCCGCACTTGCTGAAGATCCGGACGCGGTTTATAATATCTTTGCTAAACTCGACAGCGGCGAAAAACAATACAAATTAGAAAAACTTGACGTTGACGGTACAACTAGGACAGGAAAATATATTTGGTCTACCAAAAGTTCACTTGACGGCTATGCTGCAGTTCTTGATGATGACGGTAACCAAGTTACAAAAACTGTTGAAAGAACTTCATATAACGGCGTTGCACAGCGTCTCGGCGATATTTTTATGACCAGTATGAAGAATGTTAAATCCGTTTCCGGTTCAACTGCTGATATTACTGAAGACAGCGAATTAAATAATCTCCTGCGTGAACTTCAAACTAAAATGAGCAACTTTAAAAAGATGATGCAGGCGTTTGAAACTCAACTTTATAAAAAATATGACGCAATGGAAAGTTCATTGGCACTTTTGGGCGCGCAACTCAATTATGTTACCGGCGCGTTTAGCCAATGATAAATAATTTGTGCGGAAGGAGCTGGTGTTGATATGGTGAATGCGGCGGAAGAATACAGACGGCAACAAATTTTAAACGCGCCGCCTGAGCAGTTGACGCTGTTGCTGTACAACGGTTGTTTAAAATTTATGGATGAAGGTATTGAGGCAATCGAAGGGAAAAAATACGAGGACGCTAATACCTCTTTGCAAAAAGCACAGCG
This sequence comes from uncultured Selenomonadales bacterium, assembly GCA_937915725.1. Taxonomy (GTDB): domain Bacteria; phylum Bacillota; class Negativicutes; order Selenomonadales; family Selenomonadaceae; genus Quinella. Next base: position 1,422 of record CALGGV010000148.1, on the reverse strand, counting down.
TATAATTTCAGAATTTCGCTTAACTTTAAATATGGAGTACGAAATTTCTCATCAACTGCTTCCGTTGTACAATTATGTTTTCGATAGGCTTGTTGAAGGAAATATTAAAAGCGATACTTCAAAGGTAACTGAGGCAAAAGAAATTATTACAGAATTGCGCGATGCGTGGGTAGAGGCAATGAAAAAAGCGCGTATCGAAAAAGCTAAGGGAGTGACCCCCAATGCCTGAAGTTCAAAATCTTTCAGCAGATGAAGTAACAGTGGAGGCTGACAAACTTTGGCAAACTTATCTTTCGCTTACAAAAGAATTGCTGAAATTCATTGACAGGCAAGATATTGATACTTTCCTTTCGCTGGTTCCGCAACGTACACAACTCATAGAAAAAATTGAGGCGTTACCTTCAAAAGATTATCGCCAACTTGCAGAATTTAAAGCTATTGCTGAAGAAATTAAACCGCTTGACAAAGAAATTATGTACAAGGCGCGGGCGTGGCTCAATAAATCCCGCCGCCAAAACAGTATGGTTAAATCCTACGATTTAGGAAGCTCTATGATCGGGCGCAGTAGTGTCGCTTTTAATCGCAAGTATTAATTTTCAATTTAAGGGAGTTGGGGAATTTTCCCTGACTCCTATTTTTTAGTTTTAAAATTTTCTTCTTTTAACAAGTCGGCATTTCTTTCTTTAGAAGAAAGAAACGCCTAGCAAAGAAAGAATCGCCGCCGTCCAGCGCGCTGAACTTATCTTTAGTTTTAACTTTCCGGCACGATCGAAATTTACTGTAAATTCAACGTATTGTACGCTCTGCGCATAAGAGGACGGCGGCTTTTCAAAATTTTTTTCAAAAATTTAGCGCATCCTGCTAAAATTGCGGCGCGCGTCCTTGTGCGCCTCTTCAATTTCTTATTTTTAATAAAATTTGGAGGAATTTAAATGTTAAGCGATGTTGAAATTGCACAACAGGCAAAAATTCAAAACATTACAGCTATAGCCGAAAAACTCGGTTTAACTGCCGACGATTTGGAATTGTACGGAAAGTACAAGGCGAAAATTTCAAAAGAAGTTTGGCAACGTATCAAAGACAACCCCGACGGTAAATTAATTCTAATGACGGCGATAACTCCCACGCCCGCCGGTGAAGGTAAAACTACAACTTCAATAGGGCTTGCTGACGCCTTCGCCCAAATTGGTAAAAAAGTTTGTGTTGCACTGCGCGAGCCGAGCTTAGGTCCGTGTTTTGGAATTAAGGGCGGCGCGGCTGGCGGCGGCTACGCTCAAGTTGTTCCAATGGAAGATATTAATTTACATTTTACCGGCGATTTCCACGCCCTTACAACCGCGCATAATCTGCTTGCCGCTGTTTTGGATAATCATATTCATCACGGCAACGAATTAAAAATTGACGTGCGCCGCGTTGTCTGGA
>CALGGV010000147.1 GCA_937915725.1 uncultured Selenomonadales bacterium | reverse complement strand
CAATTTAAAAATTTTTTACATTACCGCTGTAATTTAAATTTTTCGCAGATATTATTGACAATTTGTAACGGCGACCAATCAGTAGTATCAATCTGATAATCTGCTTGCTTGTAAAATTTTTCACGTTCAGCCAAAAGTTTTTTTATAGTTTCAAGGCGTTCAGAGCCGCCGCCGTCCAATACCGGTCTTTCGCCCTGTCGCGCTGTTCGTCTATAAATTTCTTGTTATTTCAATTTAAAAATTTTTTACATTACCGCTGTAATTTAAATTTTTCGCAGATATTATTGACAATTTGTAACGGCGACCAATCAGTAGTATCAATCTGATAATCTGCTTGCTTGTAAAATTTTTCACGTTCAGCCAAAAGTTTTTTTATAGTTTCAAGGCGTTCAGAGCCGCCGCCGTCCAATACCGGTCTTTCGCCCTGTCGCGCTGTTCGTCTGTAAATTTCTTCCGGTTCAGTCGTCAAACAAATTATCACGCCGGAATTTTTTAAAAGCTGAAGATTTTCTTCGTCTTTAACAGTGCCGCCGCCCGTTGCAATTACGATATTTCGCCGCGTGCTGACTTCCTTAACCGCGTTTTTTTCCAATTCACGAAAATATTTTTCGCCGTAAGTTTCAAAAATTTGGGGAATTGACATTCCTGCATCATGTTCAATTTTTTCATCTAAATCTACAAAGCCGCGCCCCAATTTCGACGCAAGCAATTTTCCTAAACTTGTTTTGCCAACGCCCATAAATCCTATTAAAATTACATTTTCTTTCATTTTAAATCCCAAAATCCTTTGCATTTAACAAAAAAATTTACTACTGCCTACTGCCTCTTGCCTCTTGCCTAAATCCCAAAATCCTTTGCAAGTCTTTCACGATAATTTTTTAAATTATTCAAAGTATCGCCTAAAAAATCGCCGCCGAATTTTTCAACAACAGCATCAGCAGTAACAATCGCCGCCATTGCCTCGCCGACAACCGCCGCCGCCCAAATTGCACAAGTGTCACTGCGTTCCTTACTGGCAGTAGTTGGATTTTTTGTGGCAATGTCAACAGTTTGCAACGGTTTCATCAAAGTTGGAATTGGTTTCATAGCCGCACGAATTATAACCGGCTCGCCGTTCGTCATACCGCCTTCAATTCCGCCTGCGCGATTAGTTTTGCGATAAATTTTTTTATTTTCGTCAATGAAAATTTCGTCGTGAACTTCACTGCCGAATTTATTTGCATTCGCCCAGCCGTCGCCAATTTCAACAGCTTTAATCGCTTGAATTGACATAATCGCCGCCGCAAATTTTGCGTCAAGTTTTTTATCCCACTGAATGTAACTGCCTAATCCCGCAGGCGCGCCGGTAATTTTTATTTCAAAAATCCCGCCTAAAGTATCACCTTTTGATTTAGCCGCGTCGATTTTATTTTTAATTTCAGTTTCGCCGGTAATTCCGCCGACGCTTAAAACTTTGCTTGAAATTTCAATTCCACATTCACTTAGAAAAATTTTACAAATTGCACCCGCTGCAACTCTCATGGTTGTTTCACGTGCGCTTGAACGTTCCAAAATATCCCGCACGTCATTTTTGTTATATTTTGCCGCGCCGGTTAAATCTGCGTGTCCCGGTCTTGCATTTGTAACTTTTTCACCAAAAGGTTTACCTTCCGCACTCATTTTTTCTTGCCAATTTGCAAAATCTTTGTTTTCAACAATCAAAGTAATTGGACTGCCCAAAGTTTCAGAAAATCTAATTCCTGAACTTAAAATAATTTTGTCAGTTTCAATTTTCATACGCCCGCCGCGTCCATAGCCGCCTTGACGCCTTGCAAGTTCGCTGTTGATAAATTCGCTGTCAATTTTTAAACCGGCGGGAATACCTTCCAAAATGCAGACAAGCCGCGCTCCGTGACTTTCGCCCGCGTCTATAAATTTTATATTGCTCATAAAAAAACCTCCAGCCTTAATTCTTAATCCTTAGTCCCTAGAGTATGTTAACAAATGAAAGATTAAAAGGCGCGTTAGACGCCCGCCGCACTCCGTTTTTGAAAAAAGAAATGCCGACTTGTTAAAAAATAAAATTTTGTAAACAAATACTAGTCCTTAGTCCTTAATCTTCAGGTGGATCTTCAAATCCCAAAATCCACGTTGCTATAAATCCTGCAATGTAAGAAACTAAAACGCCCAACAAATAAACAGGAATATTATTTGTAGTTGCGGCAAGCGGCAAGCCGGAAATTCCCAAAGTTGCCGCGCCTACCGCAAATTTCGCTTGAACTGCGCCGCCAAATGCACCACCAATGCACGCGCCGATAAAAGGCTTGCCGAGCGGAAAAGTTACGCCGTAAATCAGCGGCTCTCCAACGCCCATCATTCCTACCGGCAATGCTGATGCTACAGTTTTTTTGAGAAATTTATTTTTAGTTTTAAAATAGACAGCAACCGCCGCGCCAACTTGCCCCGCGCCCGCCATTGCCAAAATTGGTAACAAAATTGTAAAGCCGTATTGCGAAATTAATTCCACGTGAATTGGAGTCATTGCTTGATGAACTCCAAACATTACCAAAGGCAACCACATTCCCGCCAAAATAAATCCTACAGCCGCGCCGCCGGATTGTATCGCCGTAGTTGCCGCCGCTCCAATACTTTCTGAAATTGCGCCGCCTGCCGGTTGCAAAATAAAAATAGCCGCCATTCCTGCCACTAAAACTGTTATTAACGGCGTCAAAAACAAGTCAAACATTTCCGGAATAATTTTGTGCAATTTTTTTTCAAGCCAAGCACTAAACGCCGCAACCAAAACTACTGAAATAATTCCGCCGCGCCCGGGTAAAAGATTTTCGCCCGTAATATTTACATTGGCAAGCGCGGGGTGTGTCATAATCGCCGCCAAAACTCCGCCTAAAATTGGAGTGCCGCCAAAAACTTTTGCCGCGTTGTATCCTACAAATAAATTCATTCCCCAAAAAACCGCGTTGCCAAAAACCGACAGCAATTTTATCATTGGCGCGTCAGTGAGTTCAGGCGAAATTTTTAAACTTACGCCAATTACGCCTGTTATTAAGCCGCAAGCTATAAATCCCGGAATTAGCGGGAAAAATATCCCTGCGATTTTTTTAAGAAAAAGTTTAGCCGGTGTAGCATTTTTCGCCCTAATTTCAGCGTGAATTGTTTCTGCGTCACCAATTTTCGGCTTTTTATTTTGGCTCAAAATTTCATTTACGGCATTTGTAACATTTGTAGCTTTACCGGGTCCCAAAATAATTTGAAATTCTTCGCCCGCGTCGTAAATTCCGGAAATACCTTCCAAATTTTTTATCGTTTCAACGGCAATTTTATTTTTGTCCAAAATTTGAACTCTAAGCCGCGTCATACAATTTGCAGCATTTTGAATATTCGCCGCGCCGCCCAAATTTTTTATTATTTCCAACGCCAAATTTTCGTTATTCAATTAATCAAGCTCCCTTCCTTATAACCAAATTATTATAATTTCAGTGAATATTCCTGGCAAGTTTAATTTTAATTTATTGACTTTCCGCGCCAAAATTGTTAACATAATTTCAATAATAACTATAAATTTTTTTAATCTGTTTCTAATGAAAAATGGTAAATATATTGTACAATTAAGGCAGAAAATCTAAAAGAAAGGCGGTTTTGAAAATGAAAACGCTCGTTAAAGGATTGACTGCCCTGCTTATTTGTGGAAGTTTTATATTTTCAAGTTGCGAAAATGTAGAGGCAGCCGAAGTAGCAGATTTAACAACAAATTCAGTTGAAACACAGGAATTGGCGCGTAATAATCACAGACCACCATCGCCGCCACCTCCGGGACGTCCAGGTTCACGTCATAAAGATCCTTGGGATCGTCATCCACACAGACCTGATTTTGACGATTGGGACAGACCACATTACCCGCCACCTCCTCCACCTGGTCGAGACGGACACAGACCCCCGCCTCCGCCGCGTCATGGTTGGTAATTTTTAAGTTAATTTGAATATTAAAGGATTGAAGAAAATGAAAAATCCGGCTGGCAAATTAATTTCGGCAATAATTTTGGGAACTGTATTTTTTAACGCCGGTTTTTCGTTTGCCCAAAATAAAGAAATTATTTCCACAGACGAAACTAAAATTTATTTTTCTGAAGACGAAAACAGCGCGGAACGTAAAAGAGAATTTTGGGAAAAATTCCGCGAGTCCGTTAAGCCGCGTGAAGAAAAACCCCATGAAGAAGAAAGACCACGCGAAGTTCATCCCCATGAAGTTAAACCACACGAAGTAGATTAATTCGCAAGAAAAAAACTCCACCGGCTAATTATTTGTAGCTTGAGTGGAGTTTTTTCTTTGTCGATTCAGTCAAATTTGAAATTTGCAAGTTCAGGGAATAAATCGCCGATTGATTGCGAAAGTTCCTTAGGCTTTAACATATCAATAACCGGTTGCATTGTTTTGAAAAAAGCCGCGTCATCCTGCATTAGCGCAAGAATCGCCGCCGCGTTTGCCGCGTCAGCAAGTGCGGTATGCGCCGTACCTTCAAAATTTCTATCCATTGCGCCAACTGCATATTTTAAACTCAAACTGTTATGCAAGCCTATTCTGTCGTCAAATTCTTTTTGAATGTCAATCCATTGCCGCTCCAGCCTGTAAATATCAAAATTAGGCAACTTGTAAGCACATTCGCTTTTCAGTTGCTTAATATCTGACGCGCTCCACGAATAAATTTTCATATCCCAGCCGCCAATCCATTCAAAAAATTTCTGAAATTCAACTTCAAAAGTATTTTTATCGGCGACAGTTTCATTTGTAATGCCGGTTAGTTTGGTAATGTGCTTGGTAATTTCGCTGAATTCCGGTTTCACGTAACTTTGAAATTCATCAATTTGCTTGTAATTTTCATCTAGTTTAACCGCGCCAAACTCAATAACTTCATCAAGTAAAAATCGCCGAATTTCTTTTAAACTGCGCTGTACCGGATTCATTTCCAAATCAATCACTATATGAACCATTTTTGCCTCCTAAATAGTTTTCAGAAATTATATCATATCCTGTCAATAAAATCCCCCTGCGCGGCTTACATTTTCAACTTCCCTAAACTAAAATTGTATAGGGGAGTTTTTTTATGAAGAAATATATTTTTGAACGGCTGATTCAGCTTGTACCAATTTTATTTGGGATAACTTTTTTAACATTTGCAATGATGCAGGTTGCGGCGATTGACGCGGTAGACTTTATGTACGAACAAGGCAGCGTAGATGACGCTGTAAAAGCCGCCAAGCGCGCCGAACTCGGACTTGATAAACCTTTTATCGTGCAGTACGGAAATTGGCTCACAGGCGTTTTAACGGGCGATATGGGAAAAAGTTTTATCAGCGGTAAATTGGTTTTTGAAACATTTGCAGAAAAATTACCGGCAACTTTTCAACTTATGACAGTTTCAATTTTGTTGACGATTTTTATTGCAACGCCGCTGGGGATTATCGCCGCCGTAAATCAAAATAAATTCGTCGATTATATCATAAGATTTTTAAGTTTTGTTGGAAATTCACTTCCAAATTTTTTTGTAGCGTTGTTGCTGATATATTTTTTGGCGTTGAAATTAAATTTTTTGCCAATAATCGGCAATAATATAATAATGCCCGCGCTAACCCTAACAATAGCAATGGGCGCAAAATACACGCGGCAAATTCGCGCAGTTGTTTTGGAAGAATTGGAAAAGCCGTACGTTATCGGCGCACGGGCGCGCGGCGTCAGTGAATTTACAATTTTAACAAAATCAGTTTTGCGTTGTGCACTGATAATGATAATAACTTTGCTTGCGTTGTCGATAGGAAATTTGCTGGGCGGCACGGCGATAGTTGAGACAATTTTTATGTGGGACGGCGTCGGCAAAATGGCGATTGACGCAATTTTAATGAGGGATTATCCGCTGATTCAAGCTTACGTGGTATGGATGGCGATAATTTATGTTTTGGTAAATTTGGCGGCAGATTTACTTTATCATTATTTAGATCCGAGAGTGCGCTATGAATAAAAAATTGAGACCGTATTTAATATTGGCAGGAAGTTTAATTTGCGTGGCGATATTTGCAGAATTTTTAACGCCGTTTGATCCTTATGTACAAGATTTGGAAGGAGCCTTGACTCCGCCCAATTCGATAAATTTATTGGGAACTGACAGGTACGGGCGGGACGTTTTGTCACGGGTAATAATGGGCAGTCAAACTACGCTTTGTGCGTCGTTGTTACTTTTGTTGACAATTTCGGTTATTGGTAGTTTAATAGGCGCAATTTGCGGCTACAGCGGCGGCAAATTGGACAAAATTTTAATGCGCGTTTCAGATATATTTTTGGCGTTCCCTCAAATGGTATTTGCAGTGGCGGCGGCTGGAGCATTGGGTGGCGGACTTTTTAACGCGGCGGCAGCTCTTGCAATAATCGGCTGGACAAAGTACGCAAGAATTTCGCGCAGTTTAGCTTTAACAATTCGCAGTTTACCCTACATTGACGCGGCAAAAATGGCAGGTACAAGCTCGGCAGGAATTTTATTTTTGCACATATTGCCGAATATTGCGGGACCTGTTTTGGTAACGGCGGCGTTAGATATTGGTACAATCATAATGGAATTGGCGGGCTTGTCATTTTTGGGCTTGGGCGCAATGCCGCCAACAGCCGAATGGGGCGCAATGATGAACAACGGGCGTTCAATGTTGCAAACTGCGCCTTGGGTAATACTTGCGCCGGGCTTTGCAATTTTTATAACGGTTGCGATTTTTAATCTTTTGGGCGATAAACTGCGCGACGTTTTGGACTCAAGGACTAAGGATTAAGGATTAAGGGTTAAGGGTTAAGGGTTAAGGATTAAGGGTTAAGGATTAAGGGTTAAGGGTTAAGGATTAAGGATTAAGGATTAAGGATTAAGGGTTAAGGATTAAGGGTTAAGG
>CALGGV010000146.1 GCA_937915725.1 uncultured Selenomonadales bacterium | reverse complement strand
ACCATTGAAACTACCGGCACTTTGCGATTTTGCGGCAAGCCGAGAATTTCTTGCAATTTAATTTTGTTATCGCACTTGCGCTCAAAGGCGTTGAAAGCGTCGGAATTGTCATATTTTACAAAAAGATTGTTATCAGTTGCAGGATTATAAACATCATAATCAATGCCGTTTACAATACCATATAAATCATCTTTGCGGGCGCGGAGCAAGCCGTCCAAATGTTCACCAAAATATTCATACTGAATTTCTTGAGCGTAAGTTTTGCTAACGGTTGAAACATAATCTGCGTAGATAATGCCGCCCTTCATAAAGTTTACAGCGTCATAAAATTCAAGGTCGCCGTTGTTGAAATATTTCCAGTCTAAGCCGAGAACATCGCCCATAACGTCTTTCGGAAAAACGCCTTGATATTTCAGATTGTGAATTGTGTACAAAGTTTTGATATTTGCGTAGCGTTCGTCGCCCTGATGTTCAAGTTTCAAAAATACGGGAACTAAGCCTGCGTGCCAGTCATTGGCGTTGATAACGTCCGGGAAAAAGTCAATCGCCGGTAAGCAGTTCAAAATAGCGCGGCAGAAGAAAGAAAATCTTTCTGCGTCGTCGTCATAGCCGTAAAGTCCATCACGGTAAAAATATTCTTCGTTGTCAACGAAATAGAAAGTTACACCATTGACTTCGTATTTGTCGATACCAACATATTTACTGCGCCACGATACGGGAATTTGTCCGTCGTAAACGTGCTCCATATTGTTGCGATATTCTTCTTTAATTTTGCCAAATTTAGGCATAATAACGCGAACATCAACGCCTTGTTGTTTTAAAGCTTTTGGAAGAGACCCTGCAACGTCCGCCAATCCGCCTGTTTTGATAAAAGGATTAGCTTCCGATGCTACATAAAGAACTTTCATAGAAATAACCTCCATTAATTTTTTACGGCAAGCCGAATTTTTTCGACAATAAATTATTTTTGAAGATTAACCGGCGGCGCGTTTATTTGGCTCTTCGCCCACTGCAAATTTCCGAGTTTTGCCTGCCTCACGTTTAAAATTGATAAATGCTTTTTGTGACTCGGTTAATTTTGGACGCCCGCGCCGTTTTTTTTCAGTTTTACTGTTTAATTTTAATTCATTTGATTCTGTAAAGTCAATCGTTGTTAGAATATTTCCTGCCTCTATAATTTCGATTGACGATACAAATTGCATTGAATCAAGTCCTAATGTGTCAATCAGCTTGTTTTGCATTTTCTTTTTTGTGTTTCAAATAGATAGTGGCAAGCGGCGGAACTCTAATTTCAATAGATTGAGAGCGATTGTGCCAAGCAACTTCTTGAGTCAAAAGATCGCCTTCATTTTTAACGCCGGAGCCGCCAAATTCTTCAAGATCAGAATTGAAAACTTCAACATAAGCACCTTTATCCGGTACGCCGATTCTGTAGCCTACGCGAACTTCAGGCGTAAAGTTGCAGACTGCAATAATATAATCTTCAGAATCTTTAGCCTTGCGAATGAAAGAAACAACGCTGTTATCGTTATCGTTAGGATCAATCCATTGGAAACCGTTCCAGTCAAAGTCAATTTGCCAAAACGCCTTATTGTCGCAGTAGAATTTATTCAGAGCCGCAGAATATTTTTGCATTTGAGTATGTTTTTCGTACTGTTCGACTAAGTGCCAATCTAAGCTGTCATTTTCATTCCATTCAATAAATTGTCCGTATTCGCCGCCCATGAACAAAAGTTTTTTGCCGGGGTGCGCCATCCAATAACCGAAAAAGCCGCGCAGTCCTGCAAATTTCTGCCAATAATCGCCGGGCATTTTTTCAATCAAAGAGCATTTGCCGTGAACAACTTCATCATGACTAAGCGGCAAGATAAAGTTTTCTGAAAAAGCGTACATAAACGAGAAAGTAACTTTATCATGGTTCCATTTACGGTAAATTGGGTCAAGACTTACATATTTTAACATATCGTTCATCCAGCCCATATTCCATTTGTAGTTGAAACCGAGCCCGCCCATATAAACCGGCTTAGAAATTAAAGGCCAATCAGTGGATTCTTCAGCCATCATTAAGGCGTTGGGGTGATATTTGAAAACTGCCTCGTTAAGATTTTTAATAAATTCAATCGCCTCAAGGTTGCCTGTATCGCCGTATTTATTGGGCGTCCATTCTCCTTCTTCACGACCAAAATTAAGATACAGCATATTTGCAACGCCGTCAATTCTCAAGCCGTCAATATGGAATTCTTCAAACCAATAAAGCGCGTTGGAAATTAAAAAACTGTGAACTTCAGTGCGTCCATAATCGAAATTGATTGTACCCCAGCCTTTGTTATCTGCAAGTTGCGGGTTATCTGATTCATAAAGGTTAGTACCGTCAAATTCGCGCAGACCTTCATTATTTTTGCAAAAATGACCGGGTACCCAGTCCATAATAACGCCAATACCGTTTTTGTGCGCAGTTTCAATGAAATAACGAAAATCATTCGGCTCGCCGTAACGACTGGTAGGCGCGTAATAACCGGTTGTTTGATAACCCCAAGAACCGTCGAAAGGATGCTCCGTCATTGGCATAAATTCAATATGGGTGTAATTCATTTTCTTGACGTAAGCAATTAAACGGTCGGCAAGTTCACGGTAAGAAAGGTAAACGTCATCAGTATCACTGTTGCCGCGCCCTTTACGTTGCCACGATCCTGCATGTACTTCATAAATTAACATTGGGCGGCTATATGAAGATTCTTTAGATTTAGCCTCCATGTATTCGCCGTCTTGCCATTCGTAGCCTTCCAAATCGTAAAGTCGGGATGCGGTGTTAGGTTTTTTCTGCGCGTAAAAGCCGTAAGGATCCGCTTTTAAAATGTGCGGTCCGCCCCATTGCGGCTCAATAGCGTATTTGTAAGTATCGCCTTGCTTTAAGCCTTCAATAAAAATTTCCCAAGTTTCGCCGTCGCCGAGACGAATCATTTTATGTACGCGCGTATCCCAATTATTAAAATCGCCAACTACGCTAACAGATTTTGCATTTTTAGCCCAAACGGCAAAACGTACGCCCTTTTTGCCCTCGTGTTCGACAAAGTGCGCGCCGAGCATTTCGTAGGCGTGAAAGTTTGTTCCTTGATGGAATAAATATAAATCATATTCGCTGAGTGCGGAAGTTTTCACAAGTTCAGCCTCCTTTATCTTTTGTAAGGAATAAGTTTAAGTTCAAAGGTTAAAAAAATTCCCTAGCCCTTATCCCCTAGTCCTTAATCCCTAATCATTGGATTTTACAAGGTACGATACTCCAAATTTCGTCTGCGTATTCGTCAATCGTTCTATCTGAAGAGAATCGCGCAGAATTTGCAATATTAATAGCGGCAGATTTAAGCCAGCCCATTCTGTCTTGATAACGGGCGTAAATTTCGTTGTGCGCGTCGATATAAGCATTGAAGTCTTTCATAATGAAAAATTCGTCGCCGCCTTGAATCAGATAATCGCGCAGGGATTGGAAGTTTCCATAAGTACCGTCAGTCAATTTATTAACAACAAGTTTAACGTTGGGATTATTGTTATATTCTTGCCATGCGTTGTATTCGCCGGTTTCATAAAATCTTAAAACTTCGCCAGCCTTCAATCCGAAAATAACAATATTTTCATCGCCGACAGCCTCACGAATTTCAACATTTGCGCCATCTAAAGTACCGAGAGTAATTGCGCCGTTCATCATAAATTTCATATTGCCTGTACCGGACGCCTCTTTTGACGCGGTAGAAATTTGCTCTGAAACGTCAGCCGCAGGATAAACAATTTCGCCAATAGACACGCCGAAATTTTCAATGAAGACAACTTTTAATTTGCCGTTAATTGACTTGTCATTATTAATTTTCGCTGCAACTGCAAGAATTAAGCGAATAGTTTCTTTCGCAATGTAATAACCGGGCGCGGCTTTTCCGCCAAAGAAATAAGTTGTTGCCGGCGGATTGTAACTGGGATCTGTTTTTAATTTTTCATACTGCCACATAATGTGCAGAATGTTCATCAACTGGCGTTTGTAAGAATGAATACGCTTAACTTGAATATCAAAAAGTGTATCGGGGTCAACATCAATATTAGCATGTTTTTTGACGTAATTTGCAAGTGCAACTTTGCGCAAATGTTTAATATGGTCAAGTTCCTGCAAAACTAATTTATCTTCAACAGCCTCATTGAGTAAATCAAGTTGTTCAGGGTGTCTGTGCCAAATTCTGCTGCCAATGGTTTTATCAATCAAGTTTGCAAGTTCAGGATTTGCGCCCATTAACCAGCGGCGGTGAGTAATACCGTTAGTTTTGTTATTGAACATTCTGGGCCAATATTCGTAAAAGTCGTGCAAAGTTGTAGACTTCAAAATTTCTGAATGGATTCTGGCAACGCCGTTTACAGAATGTGAACCGACAATCGCCAATCTTGCCATATGAACTTCGCCGTTTTCGATAATTGACATTGCACGGAGTTTATCAACATTGCCGGGATAACGCGCTTTGACGTATTCGACGTGGCGGCGGTTAATTTCATCGATAATCATATAAACACGCGGCAATAAAGTTTTGAACATATCGACGGGCCAGCGTTCCAACGCCTCCGGCATAATCGTATGGTTGGTGTAAGCCATGGTATTTCTTGTGATAACCCATGCATCATTCCATTCAAGGTCGTATTCGTCAACCAAAAGGCGCATCAATTCAGCAACGCACAACGCGGGGTGAGTGTCGTTAATATGAATTGCAATTTTTTTATCAAATTCACGAATATTAAAGCCGGTGCGTACGAAATGACGGACGATACTTTGAACGCCTGCAGAAACTAAAAAGTATTCCTGAATCAAGCGCATTCTGCGTCCTTCGTGCGAGCTGTCGTCCGGATAAAGATATTGTGTAATACTTTCAACAAAATCCCTATATTCATTTTTAGCGCGCAGTTGTTCGTGAGTCAACATTCCGTAATCTGAAAAATCACGATTAACTTCAGCATTCCAAAGGCGCAAAGTATTAACTGTTTTGTTGTGATAACCGACAATCGGCACATCGTAAGGAACAGCCATAACAATCATTGCGTTTTCATGAACGAGTTTTAAAGAGCCGTCGCCCTGCTCCTTCATATAAGCGTTGCCATTGAATTTTACATTAATAGCTTTATCCGGCTTGCGATATTCCCATGCAAAACCGTCGCGCAGCCAGTTATCCGGAATTTCGACTTGTTGTCCTTGAATAATTTTTTGCTCAAAAAGTCCATACTGATAACGAATACTGCAACCGTGTCCGGGCAGTCTGTGTGCTGCCAATGAATCAATAAAGCAAGCGGCAAGTCTGCCGAGACCGCCATTACCTAAGCCGGCGTCCGGTTCTTCTTCGATAGCATCTTCAAGATTCAAATTTAAATCTTCCATAACTTCTTTGAACGCTTCGTCAATTCCAAGATTAATTAAATTTGATTTTAAAAGTCTGCCCATCAAAAATTCAATCGAAAAGTAATAGACTTGCTTAACTTGACGATCCATATAAGCTTTATTGGTTTTAATCCAATTTTCGGAAATAATTTGTTTAGCCACTGCCGCAACGGTTTTATAAATATCGTTCATCGGCAATTCAGAAAGGTCACGCCCAAACATAATGTGCGCCGAGCTTACGAAACGGTTTTTCAGATTTTCTTTGAGTTTCTCATATTCCTTGCTGACTGCGGCTCTTTTGTCAATTTCTTTCGCCAAACAGGAACCCTCCTTAAGAATTTTAATTTTCGCCGCATACGTGAGGCAGAGAAAGATGCGGGCGATTTTTTTAATCATAAAAAGTGGCGAATTTCCACAGCCGAGCCAAATTTTCTCGTCGGTAAAAATCCGCCGCCTTTCATTTTCTTATGAATTACTCAACGAGATTTTCAGTTGAGGTTTAAAAATTTTTTCAGATTAGATACGTGCATTTTTCTTGATAATGTATGGGAAAGTTTCAACGCCTTTCAACCAGCGATTCTTGGTTATCATAACATTTTTATCGCAGATGATATTTTCAACACGTGCGCCATCTTCGACTTGACAACGTTGCATTAAGATACAATCTTTGACAACTGCGCCTTTGCCGACTTTTACGCCGCGGAAAATAATGCTGTTTTCAACTCTGCCACGAATTATGCAACCATTGGCGATAAGTGAATTTTTAACTTCAGCAGTATCTTTATATTGAACGGGAACTTCATCTTTAACTTTTGTGAAAATTGGGCGGTCTTTGTTCATGAAGAGTTCGCTCCAAATTTCAGGATTGAGGCAATCACGGTTAGCCTTGTAATAAGCCTCTGTAGAATTGATACGCGCAACGTAGCCTTTATGTTCGTAAGCAGAAATTTTTTGTTCGCTTGCGTGTTTCATAATACCGTCAATGAGGAAATCTTGTCCGCCGCGCTCGTAAGACGTACGAACGATATAAGCGAAAGTAGGAACCGGCATTAAGTACGCGCTCAAAACTGTTTTTTGTCCTTTTTTGGCACCGTTAGTTTCTGCAAGATCTGTAACAACGCCGTTAGTGCTTGTTTCAATGACAACCGTTTTACCGGGTTTATCTTCGTCAACAGTTTGGTAAATCATTGTAATATCTGCGCCGCTTTTTTTGTGGAAGTCGAGCACTTCTTGGAAATCGATATTGTAAACGTAACTGCCGTTGACAAAGAGAACGTATTTTTTATCGCTCAATTCTGCGAAGTCAAGGTTAGCATAAATATCTTTTAAATCGCCTTTTCTTGCGTCCGTGCCGGGAAGTGCGGCGGGAAGATAGGTTAAGCCGTCACGGCGGCGCGCCAAATCCCAATCTTTACCGGAGCGAATGTGATCTAAAATTGCGCGGGAATAATCCGGCAACATTAAGCCGACCGTGTTAATTCCGGAATTAATCATATTTGAAAGAGAGAAATCGACGACGC
>CALGGV010000145.1 GCA_937915725.1 uncultured Selenomonadales bacterium | reverse complement strand
AAACAAGCTAACGGCGCAGTTTTGGTACGTTACGGCGATACGGCAGTTTTAGTGGCTGTAACTTCATCAGCCAAGCCGCGTGAAGGCGCAGATTTTTTCCCTTTGACTGTAGATTATGAAGAAAAAATGTATTCTAGCGGCAAAATCCCCGGCAGTTTTCACAAGCGCGAGGGACGCCCTCAAACAAGCGCAATTTTACGCAGTCGATTAGTTGACAGACCAATTCGCCCGCTATTTCCTGAAGGTTTTAGAAATGATGTACAAGTTACGGCAACTGTTATCTGTTACGACGCCGATAACGCGCCTGAAATTCCCGCAATGCTCGGCGCATCCTGCGCAATTTGCATTTCTGATATTCCTTTCAACGGACCAATAGCCGGCGTGCGTGTAGGCAGAGTTGACGAAAAATTTATTATCAATCCCACGCAGGAACAAGCCGAAAATTCAGATTTAGATTTAATGGTTGCCGGCAGTGCTGACGCGGTTATGATGGTTGAGGCGGGGGCTAAGGAATTACCTGAAGAAGTTGTACTTGAGGCAATTTTATTTGGACACGAAGAAATTAAAAAACTTGTTGCCTTCCAAAATGAAATTATCGCCGCAGTTGGTAAAGAAAAAGCTGATTATCCGCTTTTCCACCCCAATGAAGAAATTGAGGCGGCAGTCCGTGAAATTGCGCCGGAAAGAATTGATGAGGCAGTTAGAAACCCCGACAAACTTGCAAGAGATGCCGCAGTTGACGCAGTGCAGGAAGAAATTACCGCCGAATTGTTGGAAAAATTCCCTGCTGAAGAATATCCAACTGCCGAGCAAGAAATTGGCGAAGTCTTTTACAAAGTCAAAAAAGACGTCGTGCGCAAAATGATAACTCATGAAAAAATTCGCCCCGACGGCAGAGAACTTGAGGAAGTACGCCCTATAACTTGTGAAGTTGGATTATTTGCACGCACTCACGGCAGCGGACTTTTTACGCGCGGACAAACTCAAGTTTTGACAATTGCAACTTTAGGATCAATCGGCGATGAACAAATTGTTGACGGCTTAGACCCGGAATTTACTAAACACTATATGCACCATTATAATTTTCCGGGTTTTTCAGTAGGAGAGGCGCGCCCGTCGCGCAGTCCCGGCAGACGTGAAATTGGACACGGCGCACTTGCCGAACGCGCACTTGAACCCGTTATCCCGCCTATTGAAGAATTTCCCTACACAATCCGCCTTGTTTCTGAAGTTTTGGAAAGTAACGGCTCCAGTTCAATGGGCAGTGTTTGCGGCAGTACTTTAAGTTTGATGAACGCCGGCGTAAAAATTAAACGCCCTGTCAGCGGCGTTGCAATGGGATTGGTTAAAGACGGCGATAAGCACACAATTTTAACTGATATTCAAGGAATGGAAGACGCACTCGGCGATATGGATTTCAAAGTTGCAGGGACAACTGAAGGCGTTACCGCAATTCAGATGGATATTAAAATTGCCGGAATTACCCGTGAAATTTTAAGCGACGCACTCGCGCAGGCTAAACGCGGCAGAAGTTTTATTCTTGAAAAAATGCTTGAATGTATTAGCGAACCTGCAGAAGATCTTTCGCCTTACGCGCCGCGCGTTATGACTATTAAAATTCCCGTTGAAAAAATTCGTGAAGTTATCGGCACGGGCGGTAAAATGGTTAACAAAATTATTGACGAAACCGGCGTTACGATTGACATTAAAGACGACGGCGGGATTTTTGTTACTTCACAAGACGTTGAGGGAATTAAAAAAGCTCTCAAGATGATTGAAGACGTCATTCACGATTTTGAAGTTGGCGAAGTTTACGAAAATTGCCCCGTTACCAGAATTGAAAGTTTCGGCGCGTTTGTGGATTTATTGCCCGGACGTGAAGGACTTTGCCACATTTCGCAACTTTCATTTAACCGCGTCGAAAAAGTTGAAGATGTTGTAAAAGTCGGCGATACTTTAACTGTAAAAATTATCGAAATTGACGAACGCGGCAAAGTTAATGTAAGCCACAAGGCAACTTTGACGCCCGCTGATTTAAATCGCAACGTTCGCCGCACTCCGGATAGACCAAATTCAGACAGAAATATTTCTGATAGAAAAACTTCAGATAAAAAACTTCCGGAAAAAAAATTTTCAGATAGAAATTCTTTCGGCAGAAATTCAAATTCCAATGACAGAAACGGCAACCGCCCGCCGCGCCGCAAAGTTTAAAGATTAAAGACTAGGGGGTAGAAAATTGAAAATTTTTAGCGTTTTGGTTTTAATAATTTTTATGTTGACAAGTTCAAAAGTTTTTGCTGCAGAAACTCGCGCAGGGCTTGAAGAATTTTCTGAAAGTGTAAATATTTTCAACTGGAATTACTTCAAAAATCTTGACAAAAATAAAAATATTTTCTATTCGCCCTACAGTATCGCCGCCGCTTTTTCAATCGTTGCAAACGGCGCAAAGGGTACTACTCAAAAAGAAATTCTAGCCGCACTTGACGCAAAAAATATTCAAATGCTTAACGACGGCTTTAAAAATTTTCGTGAAGTTATGGAAAATGAATACACCGGCGGCAGAATTTTAAACGAGTCAAATTTAATTCTCATTGACAAAAAATTTATCGGCAAGGGAATTAATCCAAAATTTAAAGACGTTGTAGAAAATATTTACGGCTCCGAAGTTGACACGGCAAATTTTGAAGGCAATTTGGGCGGCGAAAAACGCCGAATTAAAAATTTCGTTGCTGAAAAAACCAACAATTTTATTTCAAATTATAAATCTTTAGTTACTGAAAGTACCGTTTTGGATTTATTGAACGTCATTTACTTTAAAGGCGATTGGGAAAATCCATTTAAGGCAACAGACACTTGGAAATCAGATTTTTTCAACAGGGACGGCTCTAAAAGTAAAGTTCAAATGATGTCGCAAAGTTTCCAAAATGAAATTCGTTATTACGCTGATGAAAAATACATGGGAATTGAAATGCCTTACAAAAAACTTGAAGATGGCGGCGAAGTTGTAGCAATGTATGTAATTTTGCCGCGCACTGAAAAAAATCCCGGTCGTTCAAATAATGAAAAAAATTCCTACAATGAAAACGATTTAAGCATTGCCGAAAGTTGGAACGCTGAAGAAATTTCTTATAGAGAAAATTTTTTGAGGAATTTACAAAACGCGCCAATTTTTCAAGATACCGTTGCAGTTTTCATTCCCAAATTTGAACTCGATATAAAAAATGATCTTAATGAAGATTTAAAGAAAATGGGAATTCGCCGCGCCTTTACAAATTCCGCCGAATTTTCCAATATTATCAAAAATACTCAACTAAAAATCAGTAACGCCACTCATCAAGCAAAAATTAAAGTTGACGAAAAAGGCACTGAGGCTGCCGCCGTTACTGAAATTGAAATGCTTGCAACAGCAATTCCGGGTGTACCGAAAATTATTTATTTTTGCGCCGACAGACCATTTCTTTTTGTGATTCGTGACGTACCTTCGGGAATTAATTTATTTACCGGAGTGATTAATCTCCTGTAGTATTTTAAAGCTATTCTTGATTGTTTTTATAGTCTATACAGAAAAAAGCCCTGCTTTTTTGGCGGGGCTTTTCTCTTTGATCGGAAAAATTTTTAGTGCCTTCAATCTGTTTGATTTTATCGAAAAGCGGAGTAAAAGCATATAAGCCGCAATATTGACTTTTTAAGTCATCAAAACTAAACTGAACCTCCCACGATTAAAATCTCGGATTTCTCGGGATTAGTGAGCCATTGCCCACTTCATTACCAAGCTATCTCCGTAGTTCCTACGGTTCGTTTGTATATATGCACTAGCACTTTATAACTTTGCAAGGTCTTTAAATTGCCCAGAGGTTGGTACAAGCAACCTATTTCTTGCTAGATAAGGCACTTGATTTTCGATTTCAGCAACCGTCAGCGCAAAACTTCTCTTTTCTTCAGTATTTCTTTAGTTGGTGATTATTTTAAAACTTTTGAAGAATTTTTCAATATTGCGCTGCCTAACTCACGCCTAAAGTCACGAGTGTGCGGCGGCGCGTAATTCAAAAAAGCGGTTAGCCTAAAAGCGAAATAAAGAATCGACGTTTGAAACTAGACATTTTATAGTTTCAAGAATTCCCCTGTAAATGTGATGAGTAAAAATATTTGCTTTAGCTATGGGGGTGTCAACTAAATCGTAACTGTAAATTGTGGCTTTACAGAATCAGAGAATTTTTGCCATTTTGAATCAGTAGCAGACATTCAAGAATTTCCAGAATTTCTGTAGAGATTTTTTGAAGTTCCTGTCCTTATCAAATGTAGCAATTTCTTATTATAATTTTAAAAATAATTTTTATGACAATTTATAAAGTCTACAAAGTTACAAACAAATGAAACAGCAAATTGTATGTTAGTCAAACAAAACAGCCTATAGAAAAATTTTTATACAACAGCTTGGCAAGCAATGCGCCAATGTGTAGTGGAGAATTTTACCATTAAAATTCATTGAGTACTGCAAAAATTAATATCCCGCTTAATGAACGTGAAATTTTTTGGATTAAAGTTTTAAATTCTATTGTGCCAAATAATAATAAATCCCCTCTGCTCCCGTAGAAATTCTGCCGCTACTTGTGGCACTCATCAAACGCTTGTCCACGATTGCCTTAATAATCAAGAATTGAAATATAAGAAAAATAAATCATTGCTTGAAGTTTTTATATACGACAATTCCGAAAAGTGGATTTGCCGTATAGATTATTATGAAAATAAATTTTCTATCCATTTACAGTCTGGAGATATAGAATTTATCATACTCGTCGTAAAATCCTGCCGGATTTAGCCGTTATGAGTGTCAATATCAAATGACGAAAGGCAAATTTGAAGAGGCAAACAAATTTGAACGTCTTCAGGAAATGCAGGAATTTCTTCGCAAACTTAGTAACTAAACAATTTTTCTATCAGACCATATTTCAATGCCGTTTTTCGTACGCGCCGAATTGCCGGAACAAAAATTTGAAC
>CALGGV010000144.1 GCA_937915725.1 uncultured Selenomonadales bacterium | reverse complement strand
CAACCAAATAAAAGGCTTAGTGCTAATCGTTGTTGTAATTGGAATATTGGAAATTTCATTTAAACTCGGCAAAATTTCAAGGCGCGCTTTTTGTAAATCGCCGGAAATTCCCGTCAATCGAACGCGCCGCCGCCCTTCAAAAATTTCTATTGCTTGAGAGTTGCCACCGTCCGCCGTAACGGTTATCAGCGGCTCAATTTTTTCTGTAGTCAAGCCGTCTGTAACTTGAATTATCGCAGTTGCACGCACGGGATTATTTTCGGCGTCATAAAAAATTTCGGCGTCTTCAAAAGTGTAGCCCAGTTCGCCGTCCATTGCGAATTTATTTTTTTCAAGTAACAATTCCTGAGCGAGGAGACTTTTTGGCGGGTGTGGTGCAATATAAATATCGCCGGAAAAATTTTTTAAAATTGCCGGTTCACGCGCCGCATCTTCGCCACTTCCGCGCAGTTTTGTTAAAGCGCGTATTTCTTCGCCGTCAACGCTGTAAACGTAAAATTTTTTTCTTTCTTCAAAAATTTGTCCCTTGTAAATAATTTTATGATTAAGAATTTCAGTTTCAACTCCGTTAGAAAGTTCAGCCGTTACAGTTTCGCCGCTTGAAGAAATTACAATAGCCACTAACATTAAAATAAATCCTGCGTGTGCAATTTTCCCGCCTAAACTTACTTTTATTTTTGTAAAAGTGTAAATCAACAATATTACTAAAACTGCCGCTATCGGCGCGGTACTTTTTATGTAAAAATCTTCGTCGACTGCCGCCGGATTGTCCAGCATTTGAGTTAAAAGCGGCATTGACATTCCTACCCAAACTATCGCCGCTATGAAAATTATCAGCAAACAACTTAGCAAAACTATGAACGCTGAATCGCTGAAACTTTCATACATTTTGCCCTGTGGAAATTCTTTTGCCTTGACTAAAATTATCAACAAGCCGCCAACTAAAACTATTGCGTTTGCAACGGCGATTGTTAAGCCTATATCTGAACCGGCGAATGAATGTACCGAAAAATCGCCCAAAATTCCGGAGCGCGTTAAAAATGTTCCGTAAATCACAAGCGAATATGTAAATACCGCCGCAACGTGCGCCATTGGCAAGACGGCTGATTTTTTCTTTGAAAGATTAATTAAGTGCAGTAAAACTGCCGCCAATAAAAACGGTACAAGCGAAGAATTTTCGACTGGATCCCACGCCCAATAGCCGCCCCAGCCTAAAACTTTGTACGCCCAATAGCCGCCAATGAATATTCCCGCGCCCAAAAATCCAAACGCCGTTAAAGTCCACACTCGCGCAGATTCAAGCCAATTTTTTGACGCCGCAGAAATTAATAAACTTCCCAAGCTCAAAGAAACTGGAACTGCCAAAAGTGCGTACCCTACAAAAATTATCGGCGGGTGTATCGCCATCCAAAAATCTTGCAACAGCGGATTTAAACCCACGCCTTCAGAAACTTGCACGGGATTTTCAGCGAACGGGCTTTTTATCAGTACCAAAAATATCAACAGAGTTTGCAGGAAAAAATATATTTTGAATCCGGACGGTGGAGAATCTGTCAATAAATTTTTTAAAAGTACAATTCCTGCGATTGAATGAATTAACAGCCAAAATAAAAAGGAGCCTTGCTGCCCTGCCCAAAACGCCGAAATTTTGTACATTGTCGGTAAAGTTGTTGACGAATACGCCGCCACATATCGCACGGAAAAATCATCTGTGAAAATTAAAAACCACAAGTACAAACTCGCGCAGATTATCAACGCCGCCGATATAAATGCTGAAATTTTTAAGCCGGATTCTTTTTTCAAAGAACAGAAAATTATTGCCACCACAGCCGCCACTAAACTTGCTATTAAAATAAAATTACCAGTCAATAAAAATTTACCTCATCCATAAATTTTAACACCTAATCCTTAATCCCTAATTTGTCCTTCATATTTAGACGGGCATTTAATCAGAAGTTTTTTAGCGTAAAAAGTTTCATCAGCCGCGTTATATTTTCCAACTGCCACGATATGATAGGCGTCGTCAAATTGATCCGGCTTAGGTCCGAAATATTTTACTTGCAAAGTTTCATTTGTATTTTCGTCGCGCAGTGAAAAAATGAATTCGTCATTGGATTGGCGCGGCTCAAAATTTTTATTCAGTAAGCCTTTTACTTGAACATTTTTATTTGACGCTGTAGCCTCAGCAATGCTTACATACGGTGTAACACTTTCAGATAAATTCATTCCCGCGTAGGCGATAAAACCAATAAGCAACGCCGCCAAAAAAATCTTCCGCACAATCTCACCTCCGAAGAAATTTTCTGAAAATATACTTCGATAAGTTGAAGATTTTTTCCTTCAAATTCGTTTTATTTTAATAACGTCAAAATATTTTAATAAAAAAAGCCGTCTTAAAATTGACAGCTACTTGAATTATGAAATTTTTTTTAAAATGAAATATTAGAAGGCGCATATGACGCCCGCCGCGCTCCGTTTTTGCTTGCGACTTTAAGACTAAAAAGCCGCAAAAAATCAATTTTAACGGGGCTTTTCTTTGGTTTTAATATAAAAGTACCAATGAACTTAGAAAGGGCAATTCTCGTGGCTCTCAAGCGCAATTTTGAGTTTGTTTTTATATCTGCATTAAATTTTATTCACGTCAAAAATTATTTTTTCAACACGCTCTAGAAATTATTTTAATTTCATTGAGCGGTAGAAAATAAAAGTTGCGTCGATAACCGCCGCCAAAAGTATTATCAAAATTTCAGTGTCCATTTCCAAATTTCCCGCCGAATTTAAAACCGGCGAAGGATGCAATGAAAAATACATTCTAGGCAAAATAAAGACTAAAAACGGCACGGTTAGCACGCTTAATAGGGAATATATAGCCGAGACTCTTGCACGTGCCTTCTCGTTGATTACAGCCGCCCTTAAAGTCAAATACGCGCCGTATATTAAAATTAATACAAAGATAGTTGTTTGCCGCGGATCCCAATTCCAAAACGCGCCCCATGTTAATTTACTGAAAATCGCTCCGCTAATCGTTGCCAGCATTACAAAAATAAATCCTAATTTTGCCGCCCGTGCGCTTAATTCGTCGTAAAAGAAATTTTGTGAACGTAAAAATTTTGCCGCAAAAAATGCACTGGTAAAAAATGCTATGACTGCTGTCCACGCCGTCGGAATGTGGAAAAAAATTATTTTGGCAAGTTCGCCAAGACCTTTTACCGGCGGCACAAAAAATATTATCGCTAGTATTATTGCTATCGTAAAAAAAAATATCGCTCTCATAAAAAATCACTAATCCAAATAATCATAAAGTATTGACGCAACAATTATTAAAATTAAATCGTAAGCCGTCATTTCAACTAAAAATTCTGCGCTGAAATTTGCGCCGGTAAATGCCGCCTCTGTAAGTTGAATTGCCGGTAAAAATATTGGCAAAGTTACCGGAAAAAGTAAAATTGGAAATAAGCCGCCCTTCATTGTTGCTGAAACTGTCAACGCCGCCGTTAATGTTCCCGCGCCGGAAATTCCTATTATTCCAAAAAAAATTGTCACGGCTAAAAGTAAAATCTGCGCGACGTTACAATCGAATAAAATAAAAAATATCGGCAATAAAAAAATCGTCAACGCCGCCAAATTTATCAGCGTGAAAATCATTTTGCCGAAAAGTACGGCTTGAGGCGCGGCGTAAAGTTTCAAAGTTGCTAAAGTTCCTGCCGTTGCCTCGTCCTCAAAAGTTCCCGCAATTCCCGCACTTGCCGCAAAAAATATCACTACCCACAGCAACGCCGCCAATAAGTTTTCGTCAATAATCGCTCCGCCCGCCGCCAAACTTAAACTTGCAACCGCCGTTAATGAAAACATCAGCATTGCCGCAAATGACGCCCGCCGCCTCATTCCCAATAAAAAATCTTTTCGCACTATTGCCACTATTTGTTCAAATAATTGGAAGTTCGATAATTTCATTGCAAACCCCCAAATCTTTTGAATCGTTCGTGGCAACCAAAATTATTTTTTCATTGACATTTAAAATTTCGTTGTAAAAAATTTTTCGCCCGTTATCGTCAAGGTTAGCCGTCGGTTCATCAAGCAGCCAAATATCGGCGTCAACGCTTAACAAAATCCCAAATTTTAAACGCTGTCTCATACCTGTTGAAAAATTTCCTGTGCGAATGTTTAAATTTTCTAAGCTAAGATTGACGCGGTTAAAAATATTTTCGGCGTCGATTTTTTTATTGCGGAGTTTAGCAAAAAATTTTAGATTTTCAAGCGCGGTTAAATCGTCATAAATTTTCATTTCCGGCGTAACGGCGGCGATTTTTTCGGCGTCAATTATTTTGACTTCCCCACTATCCGGCTTTATAATTTTTCCTGCAAGTTTTAAAAAAGTGGATTTACCCGCGCCATTTTTGCCGGTAATTCCAAAAATTTTTCCGCCCAAAATTTCGACGTTTAAATTTTTAAAAAGTTCAAGGCGTCCAAATTTTAAGCTGACATTTTCAAATAAAATCTTTTTCATATTGCAATTATATTGATTTTCGCGCAGATTTTCAACGGAGGCGATTAGAATTTTAGCAAACAGAAAATTTTACAGAGTACGATTATTTTTTGAAGGATTAACAATAGGAATTTTTACCGGCGTAATAGTGGCGGCGTTGCGATTTTTGCTTGACGAATTAGATATTTTTCGCCCGCTGTGGTTTCAGAATTTAAGCGTAGAAAAATTTTTCTTGACGATTTTAATTTTAGTTGGCGTGGAAATAAATAACGATTTTCAACGGAGGCGATTAGAATTTTAGCAAACAGAAAATTTTACAGAGTGCGATTATTTTTTGAGGGATTGACAATAGGAATTTTTACCGGCGTAATAGTGGCGGCGTTGCGATTTTTGCTTGACG
>CALGGV010000143.1 GCA_937915725.1 uncultured Selenomonadales bacterium | reverse complement strand
AAAATTCTGAAAGAAAAATTGGAAAATGTTAAAAAAATCATAGAGGCTTAATTTGTATGTTGAAAAAATTTTTTGTGGAGATGGTAAATAAATTGAAGAGAAATGATTCTTGCTGGTGTGGGAGTGGCAAAAAATATAAAAAGTGTCATTTGGAATTTGATGAAAGAATGGACGCAATAAAATTTGACAGTTCAAAGGCACAAATTCGCCCGCCGCATAAAATTATCAATAACGCGGCAGATATTGAAGGGATTAAACGTGCGGCAGTGATAAATTCCGGCGCGTTGGATTTAGCCGGACAAATGGTTAAGGAAGGCATCAGCACTTTAGAAATTAATGACGCTGTCCACGAATTTATTGTAAGTCACGGCGCACACCCCAGTTGCTTAGATTTTGAAGGTTTTCCAAAAAGTATTTGCATTTCGGTAAATGATGTAGTTTGTCACGGCATACCTTCAAAAAAAGAAATTTTAAAAGCCGGCGATATTTTGAACGTTGATATTACAACCGATTTAGACGGTTATTTTGCTGACGCCTCAAGAATGTTTTGGGTAGGCGAAATTTCAGACGAGGCAAAAAAGTTAATCGAAGTTACGCGGGAAATTATGGAAGTTGGAATTAAGGCGGCACAACCGTGGCATTTTGTCGGAGATATTGGCGCGGCTTGTGGCAAACTTGCAAAGGCAAATGGTTTTTCGGTTGTTACAGATTTAGGCGGGCATGGTTGCGGCAAAGATTTTCACCTTGAACCGTTTGTAAGTCACGATTGTAAAGCCGGTACCGGAATGCTTTTAGTTCCCGGGATGTCAATTACTGTTGAACCAATGATTAACGCGGGCGGTAAAAAAGTTACAGTTGATAAAAATGATAACTGGACAGTTCGCACTAAAGATGGAAGTTTGTCGGCACAGTGGGAAAAAACTATTTTAATTACTGAAAACGGCAATGAAGTTTTGGCAAGTTAAGTTAAAAAGCGTCTGTACCTGCACAAAGGTACAAAAAACTTTCTAGTATTTGTTTACAAAGTTTTAAAAATTAACAAGTCGGCATTTCTTTTTTTCAAAAAAAAGAAACGCCTAGCAAAGAAAAAAATTTTCGCCCGCCTGCGTTTTTCGCGTCAAACATTTCCAAAATTTAAAGTTTCAGCCGCGTTTTCTCACGTTACCTAGCCTTAAAGTCCCAAGCAAAAACGGAGTGCGGCGGGCGTCTAACGCACCTTTTAATCTTTCATTTGTAAACGTACTCTAACACCTAATATCTGATACATAAAAAAGAAGGTAAATTATGTCAAGTTTTGAAGAATTAAAAATTAGCGCGGAAATTTGCGAATTGCTTAAACGTCAAGGAATTGTTACACCAACTTCAGTACAAGAAAGAGTTATCCCGCAAGCGCGCGCAGGTAAAGATTTAATCGTACAATCTAAAACAGGCACGGGAAAAACTTTAGCATTTCTTTTGCCGACAATCGAACGCCTTAAAAAAATTTCAATCACACAAGAATTAATAATTGCGCCGACGCGGGAACTTGCCACGCAAATTTCAAAAGTTGCCGAAAAAATCTGCGCGACGGTAGAAATTGAATCTTTGTTAATTTGCGGCGGGCAGGATATTGACAGGCAAAAAGAAAAATTGCGCCGCGTCCCTCAACTGATTATTGGAACGCCCGGCAGACTTTTAGACCACTTGCGGCGCGGCACTATTCAACTTAAAAATGTCAACAAAATCGTTGTTGATGAGGCAGACGAACTTTTGAAACTCGGCTTTATTGAAGACGTGGAAAATCTTTTGCGTGAAACTTCAAAAGATCGTCAAATTATTCTGTGTTCTGCAACAATGCCGCTTAGAATTCGTCAACTTGCCGCCGAATTTTTAAAAAGTCCAAAAGAAATTTTCATTGAGCCAAAAATTATTACACTGGAAAATATTAATCAAGTCGTTGTAAAAATTCCCGCCGATAAAAAATTTTCAAAGTTGGTTGAAATTCTGCAAAGTGAGAATCCGTACCTTGCAATGATTTTCTGTGCGAAGAAGGAAACTACTTCACAGCTTGCGTTGGAACTTGCGAAGAAAAATTTTGAAGTTGACGAATTACACGGCGATTTAACGCAACAGCAGAGAAATTTTGTACTGAAAAAATTTCGTGAGGCGAAAATTCAAATTTTGGTTGCTACTGACATTGCGGCGCGCGGTTTGGATATTGAAGGCGTGACGCACGTTATCAGCTATGATGTACCGCGTGACGTTGAAACTTATATTCACAGAATAGGACGCACCGGTCGCGCAGGCGAAAAAGGCTCGGCTATTACTTTAGTTACACCAAATGAAATTGAAAGGTTGCGCCGAATTGAACGCGGTATAAAAAAATCTATCACGGTAAAACGTACTGCGCCAAAAAATCCCCGCACCAAACAAATTAAAAAATCTGCAAAAAAACGCCCCTAAAAAAAGTTTTTTGATATAAATTATACTGCCGTTGTTATCCGGTGTATTGTCAGCAGGGTTATCATTGCCGAAAAGTTCGGAACGGAGGCGGTTAATTTCGTCAAGCAAGGGATTTTTGGGCGTAAAGTCAAGCGCGGAGTCTGCAATGTCAAGATATTCTATAGCAGCAAATAATTTATCTTTTGTTGTTGCCGTCAAAAGTGGCTTTATAATTTGAGGATATTCAGTAAGGAGAGCGTCCAGTGATTTAAAAGTGGCGTCAAGGCTAGTTGCATTATTTGTAATTTTATTTTTGTCATTTGCCAAATCATCCAAATTATCAACATAACGCTTAACAGCGCGTTCAATGTCATCATAAGATTCTTGCAAATTGTCCCAATGAATGCTTGAAATTTCGGTTTCGTGATAAAACGTTTCAAAAATCGTTTGAGCCGCAATTCTTTCACTGTCAGCAGCTAAAACAGCATAGGCTGATTTTGCAAGTTCTCCCGTGCCGTTATAAAACAGCTTAATGTTATGAAACAAGCGATTAGCCCCGCTAATAATTTCATTGGCTAATATTCGTGAACGATTTTCAGGAGTGGCATTGATGGCGGCTAGAAAATCTTCGTCGGAGGCGAAATTTTCACGGTTGACATCAGAAATTAAGACAGGCGCGGGCGCGGGGATATTGACAATCAAGCATTCGTCAAGCAATTCTTGATCTTCGCCGAATTCGTCCTTAGAATTAGCAAGCACAGTATCGAGCGAAAGATTTTGCACAGGAACTGCAACGGGCGCAATGTCAGCAACGGGTTTTTCGTCAATAGGGGTATAGTTGCGAAAGGCGCGCGCAATGATCCCTTCGTTATCGTTTTTTTGCTGAAGGTCGGAATAAAACGCCGCTAATCTTTCCACAAAAAGTTTAAAAGTATTTTCAAACATTTGCACAGTATAAAACCTAGAAGGTCGGGTAGTGGTTTTTAATGCTTGAATGATTTTATTTTTAAGGTTGAAAGTTTCAAGAAAGGATTCATTGGTAGCCTCCCTAACAGTCCCAAGAGGATTTTCGTAAATTTCCATGCAACTGCGTATTGAAAATAATAATTCTCCAATTCTTTTATATTTTGTAATATCAGATAAGAAAGGCGTGTGGATGATTTCCTCAAATTCTGCAACGGAAGTAACAAGTATAGCCCCCAAATTATAAATCTGTTGAACGTTATCAGCAAAACGATTATGAATTAAGGCGTCCATTTCGTTTGGTGTCGTTGGTTCCAAAAAAGTACCTTTAATTGCATTTTCAATTTGAATATCAATATTATCTAAGGGTACGTCGGGGGTTATATGTAAATAAATGTACTGAAAATCTTCCTGCGAGTCGTAGTTGAAAAAGCATTGCGTATCTTGACGCCAAATATCAAAATTATCTTCGATTATCATCGATTGTGTATGATTAATTATAGGTTCGTGTGTAATTTCGTCATAACGAATTACTTCATTACCATTATTATCAAGATAAGTTTCATATTTTTCACAACGAGCTAACTTTTCGGTTGTGAGCATGGGATAATCTTTGTTGTCCTTTGAATTAAGCCAGCGAACAACCGCGGGCGCAATAGATTTTTCATGCTGTGCGCGTTTAAAAGCATACACAAATTTTTTATACGCCTCCTCAAGAGTAGCACAGTTACAAGAAAGTTCAAAGGAATATTTCCCGTTTTTTTCCGGATAAATCAAAAGTTTATCGTAAGGTAAATAGTCAGCATAATCTTCGGTGGTTTGATCCTGTGATAAGACTACATATACAGGGGTTGTTTTAATTGCCTTAATGTCAGCAATAGGTTTAACGTCCACAGGCGCGGGCGTTGAATGAAGTTGCATAGCGATGGGCGGTACTGATATATTGTTTGGAAGTTTTTCAGTTTCAACAGTTGCAGGAAGTTTTTCAATTTCAACAGTTGCAGGAAGTTTTTCAATTTCAACAGTTGCAGGAAGTTTTTCAATTTCAACGGTTGCAGGAAGTTTTTCAGTTTCAGTTTTAGTTGACAGGATTTTTTCAATCATTTCATTCATTTTTTTAGCGTCAATATTAATAAAGGATTTCCAAACGCCGCTTTGAACTTTGGAGCCTGTCAACATAGCATTAGCAACGGTACGCAAATTGCGCTTGCCGTAATATTGACTAAGAAAAACGCCCTTGTCGGGATTTTTGGCAATGTTATTCCATTTTGCTTTTTTGTTGCCAATGGTAGGAGTTTTAGTGCTAGACTTGCCGAAAAGCAAGGCGTCAAGTAAAATTTTGTAGGAAGTTTCAAAATTCAAGCCGTTGTCTTGTAAAATTTCATAGGCTTTTGAAACAGGTACAAATGCAGAATTTTTGATTCTGAATGCTAAATCGAGCTTGCCGTTGTCAATAGAAAATTTAGATTCAACCAAAGAATCAGCAGGAATTGCGGCAGGAACTGTGGAATTGATAGCTTGAGAAATAGTACTTTCTGCGCTTTTAGGAGTTTCAACGGTTGCAGGAATATCTTCAATTTCAACGGTTGCAGGAAGTTTTTCAGTTTCAACGGTTGCAGGAATATCTTCAGT
>CALGGV010000142.1 GCA_937915725.1 uncultured Selenomonadales bacterium | reverse complement strand
TAATTTTAGGAATAGCGGTAGGAGCTACACTGCCAAATTTATTTGCAAACCGCGCCTTTGAAAGAAAAAAGCTTGAAGAGCAGGAAAAACTTTTGAATGAGGCTTACAACTCAGATATTCCAGATTAACAACAATTTTTTTTGCTGAAATAAAATAATACCGATTACCACTCCCACTCTGCTAACAAAGAGGAGATGATACCCGGTATTGGATTTTATTCTCAAAGGAATTAAAAAGTTTCTGAAAGATTGGCGGTAACTCAAAATAGCGTTGAATAGACGCAACCCCCGAACCATCTCGAGAAAGACGGTAAGGGGGTTTTTTGCGCCTGTGTTAGCGTGGATACCATTCTGCACTTAAATTATCTATAATTTAAATTCAAATGTAATACTAACTTCACGGCGAAATATTAACACGCCTTGAAATTTTTTTGCAAGTTTTATTTTCCTTTTGCAATAATTTCGTTTTGGTAATGAAAACATTCTTCAGCAATTTTACCATTCAAAATTAACAAACACAGCAAATTTGGAATAGCCATTAAGCCGTTCATAGTATCTGAAAAATTCCATACAACGTCAAGCGTTTGAGTTGCCCCAATGAAAGTTATGCAACTGAAAATAAATCTGTAAGCATAAATAACAGCGCGGTTGCTGATAAGATATTCAAGCGACTTTTCGCCGTAATATTCCCAGCCTAAAATCGTTGAGTAAGCAAAAAGTGCAAGGGCGATTGAAACAATATATTTTGCGCCTTCGCCGTAAACTGTGGCAAACGCCGCAATAGTCAACTGTGCGCCGGATACTAATTTTCCTGTTTCAGGGTCTACAGTTCCCAAAACGCCGGAGCTTGCAATAACCAAGCCGGTAAGCATACAAATTATCATTGTGTCAAAAAAAGTTCCCGTCATATTAACGTAACCTTGCCTTGACGCATGATCGGTACGCGCCGCCGCCGCCGCTATTGGAGCCGAACCTAAGCCCGCCTCATTTGAGAAAACGCCACGTGCAACGCCCCAACGCATAGCAGTCAACATTGAGGCAACGATGGAGCCGCCGACGCCGCCTGCTACCGCTTCAGTTGAAAAAGCCATTTGAAACATTACCGCTAATCCCGAAGGAATATTTGCAAAGTTGACGATTATAATTATCGTTGTAAAAAGCAGATAGAAAAAAGCCATACTCGGTACGATGAAACTTGAAACTGCGCCGATTGAGTGAACGCCGCGCATTAAAACCGCCAATGACGCCACTACCAAAATAATCCCCGTTGTAAAAGTCGAAACGCCTAAACTTGATTCAAACGCCGCGCTGATTGAATTTGCCTGCGTCATATTTCCAATACCGAATGACGCACAAACGGCAAAAAATGCAAACGCCGCCGCCATAATTCGACCAAATGTACCGCCTATACCGTTTTTCATTGCGTACATTGGACCGCCAGCCATTTCGCCGACTGAATTTGTTTCACGATATTTAACCGCCAAAACTGATTCTCCGTACTTTGTCGAAAGTCCGAACGCCGCGCTTATCCACATCCATACAATAGCACCCGGTCCGCCGAGTACCATTGCCGTTGCTACGCCTACGATATTTCCCGTGCCGACCGTTGCTGAAAGTGCCGTCATTAAAGATTGAAACGGCGATAAATCCCCTTCGTGTTCAGTTTTTTTCTGCGTTATCATTTTTACCGCGTAGATTAAATTTCGCCACGGTAAAAATTTCAATCTGAATGTTAAAAAAATTCCTGTGCCTACCAACAACGCCAGCATTATTGGTCCCCAAACGAAATCGTTTATATCGTTTAGTAATTGTGATAAATCCATTTTTTGTGATACCTCCAAAAATTTTTGCGGTATTTATTATAGTTAAAGTCAAAAACCGCGTCAACTTTTGGCGCAATGAATACATTTTAATTAGGGAATAGTGGATAGGGATTAGGGATTAGTCGCGCAGATTTTATTTTAAAACTTCAACCGGCTTTAAAATTGTAAACCGGTTTCATAATTTCAATAATTTCTACAGTTTCGCCAATAACGTCAATAATATCATCAAGCGTTTTGTAGGCTTGCGGCGATTCATCAAGCGTATTTTCATTTACCGAAGTTGTATAAATCCCCGCCATTGAGTTTTGAAAATCTTCAAGCGAAATTGAATCTTTGGCAGTGCCGCGTGACATTATACGCCCTGCGCCGTGCGGAGCCGAATAATTCCATTCAGCATTTCCTTTACCTACCGCCAAAACCGAGCCGTCACGCATATTTATTGGAATTAAAACTTTTTCGCCCGCGTGCGCCGCAATAGCTCCCTTGCGCAGAATCATTTCTTCAACGTCAATGTAATTGTGGATTGTATGAAAACTTTCAAGCGCGGTAATTCCCGTTTTCTTCAAAAGAATTTCAGCCATTCGTTCACGATTCAGCCGCGCAAATTTTTGACAAATTTCTATATCGTGCAAGTACTGCGCGAGGTACTTTCCATAGACAAAGCATAAATCGTGCGGCGTGTCAGTTTTTTTGACTTTGAATTGGCGGTGTAATTCTTTTATCGCCTCTTCAATTTCTTTGCGGCGTCCGGCGGCTTTATATTCGCTGATAATTTTTTCCTGCTCTTGAAACATTGTATCTTTGCCAATAGCCAAATCGACTGCCAACTTTTGATAAATTTCGGCAACCTGTTTACCCAAATTTCTACTGCCGCTGTGAATTACCAAATAAAATGTACCGTCAGCAGATTTATCAATTTCTATAAAGTGGTTGCCGCCGCCCAATGTGCCGATACTTCGTTCAATTCTTTTTGTATCTTTCAAACTTCGACAACAAAACAATTCCTGCAAGTCGAAACGCTCGCCGCGACTTTCCCAAACATTTTTGCCGGAAGGTATGAAGTGCGCCGCCGCGTCAAATTTTTCAAAGTCAATTTTATCTGCGTCTAGTTTTACAGTGTACATTCCGCAGCCAATATCTACGCCTACAACATTTGGTACGGCTTTATCTTGAATCGTCATTGTTGTACCGATTGTGCAACCCGTGCCCGCGTGTACGTCAGGCATTATCCTAATTTTACTGCCACTTGTAAATTCATAATCGCACATTCGCTTAATCTGTTCTCGCGCAGATTCTTCCATTAATTTTGCGTATGAAATTGCCGTGTTGTACTTGCCAATAATTTCTTCCATTTTTAAAGCTCCTTTCAGGATTAAGCTTTTTCCCCTAGTCCCTAGTCCTTAGCCCCTAAATCAGCACGGGTTTAAATGTATCATAATATGTTTGACGCTCGGAAAATTTTTTTCTATATCGTCGTGAAGATTTTCGGCTATTTCGTGCGCCTCAATCAGCGGCAAATTGCCGTCAACCGAAACTTCCAATTCAATATAAACTCTGTTGCCAAATTCCCGCGTCTTCATTAAGTCTATCGAATGAATTTCGCTGTAACTCAAAATTTTTTCGCGCAGGGCGTTTTCAAGTGCCGCGTCGCAATTATGGTCTACCATTTTTTCTACAGCATCACGAAAAATATCAAACGCCGCCTTTGCTATGAAAAAACAAATAAAAAGCCCTGCAACGGGATCAAGTACCGGCAAGCCCATTCTCGCTCCGACAATTCCTATCAACGCTCCAACTGATGACAGCGCGTCCGAATGATGATGCCACGCGTCAGCCATTAACGCCTCTGAATGTATCAACTTTGCAAAGTGCCGCGTGTACCAAAACATCATTTCTTTTGCAATGATTGAAACGACCGCCGCCACTATTGCCAATGTGCCGGGTACTGCCAATTCTTCAGTTTCTGCAGATAAAATCTTTTGTACACTTTCATAACCGATAAAAATACCCGTCAACAATAAAAGCATTGCCAAAATTATTGCCGCTACACATTCAAGCCGCTCGTGCCCGTACGGGTGATCTGCATCTTCTTCCTTCGCAGAAAGTTTAACGCCTATCATTACAATTATTGTGCTGAAAACGTCTGACGCCGAATGTATCGCATCTGAAATCATTGCGCCCGAATTTGCAACCACGCCTGCCACGAATTTTATTGCTGAAAGTATTATGTTCACTGCCAAACTTTTTTGCGATACTTCCATTGCTATTTGTATTTGTTTTTCCAATAAAAGTCCTCCTACAAAAAAATAAGCCGCTTTATATTACGGCTACAACCTGTTATAATTCGCCACAGTTGGACAGTTGGTTGTCGGTTTCCTCCCCCCATTGAAGGGAGGTGGTAATATGAGCAAGTATCAGAAGATTTCCTTAGCGATTGAAACGGCAACGCTCGTATTTACCATTTTGGACTTCATCTTCGGATAAGTCAAAAAAATAGCCGAAATAATCGGCAAATCCATACAAACTATATTTGGAGGATAGTCAACGTTGCAAAATCGACTGTCCTTTTTAAATTGCCAAAAAATTTTTCAAAAAGGTCAAAGCGGCAAATGTGCAAACCTTCTATTAGCTAAGATTGGATAGCTGAACTTTCAGAATCAACTGTCCTTTTTTGTTTTTCAAAAATCATTTACGCTGAAATTATAGCCGCAATTTTTTATTTAGTCAACCTTTACAGTATGAAAATATT
>CALGGV010000141.1 GCA_937915725.1 uncultured Selenomonadales bacterium | reverse complement strand
TAAATCGAATTGCAGACGATTTAATAAAACTTTTGAGCCCGCGTTATTTGGAAATTGAAGGAAATTTTAAAGTGCGCGGCGGAATTTCGATTGAACCTTTTGTAAATTTTGGGCGCGGCGAATTTGAGGAAATGGCGAAAAAACGTTTGGCGCAGCACGAATAATTTTAGAGGAAAAATTTTTGAAACAAAAAAATTACTCTGATTGAAAAAATTATAAATCGAATTGCAGACGATTTAATAAAACTTTTGAGCCCGCGTTATTTGGAAATTGAAGGAAATTTTAAAGTGCGCGGCGGAATTTCGATTGAACCTTTTGTAAATTTTGGGCGCGGCGAATTTGAGGAAATGGCGAAAAAACGTTTGGCGCGGCACGAATAATTTTGGAGGAAAAATTTTTGAAACAAAAAAAATTAGCCCTGATAAATGACATTACGGGATTTGGGCGTTGTTCGGTAACAGTTGAATTGCCGCTAATTTCAGCTTTAAAAATTCAAGTTTGTCCGTTGCCGACGGCGATTTTGTCTGTGCACACCGGCTACAAAAATTATTTTATGGATGACTTTACAGACAGAATGGACGCTTACATAAAAAGTTGGCGGCTGAATAATTTGGAATTTGACGGCGTTGCAACGGGATTTTTAGGCTCGGCGGCTCAAATTGAAATTGTAAGCGATTTTTTAAAAAATTCTAACGCGCAAATTTTGATAGATCCTGTTATGGGAGATCACGGCAAAATTTATGCATCGTATACGCGGGAAATGTGCATTGAAATGAGAAAACTTTTGCATTTCGCAGATTTAGTGACGCCGAATTTAACGGAGGCTTGCGAACTTTTGAATATTCCCTACCCTGCGGACGGAATTATTTCAGATTCAGATTTGGCGATAATGGCGGCGAATATTGCGGCGAAAACGCGCGGCGGGCAAGTTGTGATAACGGGCGTAAATCTTGACGCGGACGACGGCTCCAACATTACAAATTTTATTTACGATAACGGCAAGATTGATTTTGTGACTTCAAAAAAATTGGGAAGTGACAGGTCGGGCACGGGCGACGTATTTTTTGCGATAGTTGCCGCGTCAATTATGAATGGCGAAAATTTAACGGCGGCTGTACGCAAGGCGGCTGATTTTGTTACCAAATGTATTTTGCACGCCGAAAATTTAAATTTGCCGTGGAATTACGGCTTGCCCTTTGAAGAATTTTTAACAGAGCTTTATTAAGGGCTAAGGATTAAGGGCTAAGGATTTTTAATGGCGGGGGTTGCTTATGCTGAAAAAATTTATTGCTGCAAGTTTGGCGGCAGGGATTTTTTTTACAACAAATTTATTAACATTGGAGGCGGCGGAAGTGTCAAACGAAAAAAAAGCTGTAAAAGTAGTACAAACTGCAGGGCGTGAAAGGCTGGGCGATTTTGCGCCGGAATTTGCGCGTTACAATGACGATATACTTTTTGGCGAAGTTTGGAGCAGGAATGATATTTTGTCTTTGCATGATAGAAGTATTGTAACGATTAGCGCATTGGTAGGCAGCGGGATTTTGGACAGCTCTTTAAAATTTCACATTGAAAACGCAAAGAAAAACGGCGTAACTCGCGCAGAAATGGTTGAAATTATCACGCAGTTAGGGTTTTACGCGGGCTGGCCTAAGGCGTGGGCGGTTTTTCCAATGGCAAAGGAAGTTTACGGCGGTGATGATTTTGTAATTCCGGAAAATGAAGGCGAATTTCAAAAACAAACTGCCGGGCGTGACAGATTAGGCGATTTTGCGCCGGATTTTGCCCATTACAACGACGATATACTTTTTGGCGAAGTTTGGAGCAGAAATAATATTTTGTCTTTGCACGATAGGAGCATTGTTACGGTTAGTGCATTGATTGGCGCGGGGATTTTTACAAGCGCGTTAAAGTCTCACATTAACAACGCAAAAAATCACGGCGTTACAAAGGCTGAAATGGTTGAAATTATCACGCAGTTAGCATTTTATACCGGCTGGCCTAAGGCGTGGGCGGCGTTCGGCTTTGCAAAGGAAGTTTACAATGATTAACGAAATTTTTAATCCAATTTTGAAAGACAGATTAACTTTGCTTAGGCGAAAAGAAACGCCTTCAAAAATTTTTCGTCAAACAGTTGAAGAAATTGCAACTTTTATGACTTATGAAGTTGCCAAAAATTTTAAACTGAAAGAAATTGAAATTGAAACGCCAATAAAAAAATGTAAGGCAAAAGTTTTGGCTGAAGAATTTGTAATTGTGCCGATACTTCGCGCAGGGCTGGGAATGGTTAGCGGCGCGTTGAAAGTTTTACCAAATGCGGCAGTTGGATTTATTGGGCTTGTTCGTGACGAAACTACACATCAGCCGATTGAATATTATAAAAAATTGCCACCGAATATTTCAGGCAAAAAGATAATCGTAATTGACCCAATGTTGGCAACGGGCGGCAGTTCCTCTGCGGCGTTGCAAATGCTGAAAAATGACGGCGCAAAAGATATTGTTTTTGTCTGCATAATTTCTGCGCCGGAAGGAATTAAAAAAATTTCTGAAGATCATCCGGAAATACCGATTTACACGGCGGCGATTGACGAAAGATTAAACGAAAATGCTTATATTGTGCCGGGACTCGGCGACGCGGGCGATAGAATTTTTGATACATTGTAATTGAGAGGAAGTGGCGGCAATGTTAATGTTAGCTTTAACGATAATAATTTTGTTGATATTTGGAGCGGGAATTTTGCGCGTATTTGCGAAATTTTTTTTAGCCGTGTTCAGTTTAACTTTTTCAGCCGCAACTTTCGCCTTCAAACTTTTTTGCATATTTTTGGGAATATTGGCGGGCGTGATTTTTTTAATCCTGCAAAATTTGGTTCCTTTCCTTGCAAAACATTTGGCACGCGCCGTCCCGTGGATAATTTCGGCATTTGTAACGGCAGGCTTGCTGATTTACGCGGCGGGCAGAAATATTTTTCACGGCGAAAGTATTACTGAATTTATAGAAAAATTAATCCCGCACAAAGACGAATCCTCGCGCAGGAAAGATTTTTCAATTTCGCTGATTGAGCTTGCAGATTCAATTCAAGCCGATATTTCGGAAAAATTAAAATCGCAATACAAACAAGTTTTAAATTTCTTAAAGCACCCTGTCAACGTCGAATAAAAAAATTAAACCGTCGAAAACTCGGCGGCTTTTTTATTTATTAAAGTTTCATTAAATTTTTGAATCGCCTTGAAAGTGAAATTTTCTTTTGTTACAATGATTTTGCTGTGGAGATTAAATTTTTTGAAAGGAGCTGTTTTAAATGGAGAAAAAATTCAACGTATTCAAAATTTTTATATTGACAGTGCTTGTTAGTGCGTCCCTGTATACGGGGGGGGTACCAAGCGTCGATGCGGCGGCGAATATTTATGTAGACATTGACAGCAACACTCAAGTTATAATGGAAAGAGGGCGTGTTTTAGTTAAATCTTACGTTCACAACTATGGAGACAGGGGAGCAACTGTTACCAGAGTAAAAATGAATTTATGGATTGAATATGGTGGACACACTTATTCGTATTCAGACAAAAATTTTTACCCTCAAGGCTTATATGTAGGTGCCGGGCAAAAAGTGTGGCATACATTTTATTTTGACGACCCCAATGTTCCACAAGTTGGAGTAGTTGCCTCCAGATTGAATGCAGTCACTTGGTTTAAATAAATTTTTAATGATGGCGAACAACTTCAAATCTCCACAGCGCAACTTTTTCATTGGCGGGAATACCGGCTTTTTTCTTTGCAATAGCAATTTGTTCCTGTGGCGTGTCAACGCCTTCCAAATCCGGCAACAGCAAGCCGCGGCGTCCGTTGTTTTCAACGATGACGCCGTATTTTTTTGCGTCACAATCTTTAATGTCAAAAACGCGTTCCGGCTCGGCTAAAACGTCAACGCTAATTTCAATATCTTCAAGTTCGGAAATTTCAACAGGCGAAAAGCGCGGGTCTCTCGAACAAGCCGAAATTGCATTTTGTAAAATTTCCTGTGCGATTGAATCAGTTGTTGGTAAAAAAGTTCCAATACAGCCGCGCAAATTTCCGTCCTTGTGCAAGCTTACAAAAGTACCTGCGCGAAGAGTTGTCATTTCGGCGGGTAAATCTTTTGGCAATTCTGCAGGCTTGTGAGTCTTTACAAAAGTTTCCATACTAAGTCGCGCCAACTTTACAAAGGGATCTTCATTTTTTTTGCGGTTGATATATTCTGCGTGGTTAAAATTTTCCAGTTGCACGTCAAAATTTCTGGAAAGATTTTCGCCGCCAATTTCAAACCAAACAACGCCGTAACCGACGCCGAAAGGTCCTTCATAAGAAAGTTTTTCAGCCGAAATATTTTTTCTGTCAAGTGCGCCCGCCATTATCCAAAAACTACGCAAGCCGCATTCAGCCGCGCGGTTGCAAAGTTTGTTGTCCATTGTCAACAGTTTCAGAAAATCCGCGCCGCCCAAATTTTCCATAACAGCTTTATCAAATTGCGGTCCTTCCTCAACAAATCCGTAAGGTCCGTCAGATTTTAATTTGTGCGATAAATCACCGCTCGCAATGAAAACAACGCGCCTGTTAAGTTCTTTTGCAACTTTTGAAATTATCTGCCCAAATTTATAATGAATCGCCGCGCTTAAGCCGGAAAGTCCAATTCGCAAAAATTTTACCTTGTCTAAATCTAAGCCGGCTTGCTCCAAAAATCTAATTGGTATAAATGTGCCGTGATCCAAATTTTTTTCACGTTCGCCCATTTTGCCGGCAGGAATATTTTCAGTCATTGCGGCGTTGCTAAGTTTTTCAACAAATTCTGTATCGTAATTGATTTTCAAATTGACTTGCGGCGCACGAAATCTTGACATATCTCCTTCAGCAGAATCACCCGGCGAAATGTGAAAATAATCTGCGTACAAAATGGAATGCGGGCTCGTGATAATAACTGTGTCGGGATTTAATTCAACAATTCGGCGGGAAATTTCTTTATAAGCGTTTGAAGTTGCAGAAATTTTTTGTTCTTCGCCGTGCCCAATTTCCGGCAAAATTATTGGCGGGTGCGGTACTGCCACTGCGGCTAAAATACTCATTTAAATTCCTCCTAACAAAAAAAGCCCGCGCCCTTCGCGCAGGCAGAAAAAATTTTTTAATCGTTCGGTCCTTTTAAGGGTTTACCAAAAATTAAATGGTCTAATAAAGCAATAAGCTGATTAATTTCAGGTTTGGAAATTTGCCCGCTTGCGCCGAGTGATTCACCTTTCAAGCGCATTTCTTCACTAA
>CALGGV010000140.1 GCA_937915725.1 uncultured Selenomonadales bacterium | reverse complement strand
CAAATTTTAATTAGCGAATTAGTTTACGTTCTCGAAAAACCGGCGGACGAAGTTACCCATTGGGTAGATGAACATATTGAACGCAGAATTGACGACGACGAAGACGAAGAAAATTTAGAAAAGGAATGATTTTATGAACAACTGTAAAGCAGTAGAAATTTCAAAAAATATTTATTGGGTAGGCGCGGTGGATTGGTCGTTGAGAAATTTTCACGGCTACGAAACTTCACGCGGCTCCACCTACAACGCCTATTTGATTATTGACGAAAACATTACTTTGATTGACACTGTTAAAATTAATTTCAAAGATGAACTTTTGGCAAGAATTTCTTCAGTGATTGATCCTTCAAAAATCGACGTGGTAATTTCAAGCCACGTGGAGCCCGACCATTCCGGCGCGTTGAAAGAAATTGCCGCGCTTGCTCCAAATGCCGAAATTATTACAACTAATCCTAACGGCTTGAAAGGTTTAACTGCGCGTTATGGAAATTTGAATTACAAGGCAGTTAAGGCGGGAGACAGCATTTCTATTGGTGAACGCACTTTGCAATTTGTTCCAACTCCAATGTTGCATTGGCCCGATTCAATGGTAACTTATTGCCCTGAAGAAAAAATTTTGTTTAGCAATGATGCCTTCGGTGAACATTTTGCAACCGCAATGAGATTCGACGACGAAAACGATTTAGAAACAATACTTTTTGAGGCAAAAAAATATTACGCAAATATTTTAATGCCGTTCGGTAAACAGGCGCAAACTGCCTTAAAAGCTCTCGGCGATTTAGAAATTAAACTTATTGCAACCGGACACGGCGTCATTTGGCGTTCAAATATTAACCAAATTATTGAGGCTTACAAATATTGGAGCAGTGATGAAGTTGAAGAATGCGCGGTTGTAGTTTTTGATTCAATGTGGCACTCGACAGAAATTTTGGCGCAGACAATCACTGAAGCATTTGCTAAGCGCGGAA
The DNA here is from genome assembly GCA_937915725.1 of uncultured Selenomonadales bacterium. Lineage (GTDB taxonomy): Bacteria > Bacillota > Negativicutes > Selenomonadales > Selenomonadaceae > Quinella. The sequence goes on along the minus strand of CALGGV010000140.1, from coordinate 7,155 downwards.
TTCCTGCCGTTTACTACGATATTAAATACACGCCACTTTCTGACATTGTTACAGATATTTTCAAAAGTAAATATCTTGCCGTTGGCTCTCCGACAATTAATAATCAAATGATGCCCACAATCGCAAGTTTTCTTTGCTATATTAAAGGACTTCGCCCGCTGAATCACAAAGGTTTTGCATTTGGCAGTTACGGTTGGGGCGGGCAAAGTATCGCACTTGTTGAGGAAGAATTAAAAGCCGCAGGCGTCGAAATTATTCTTGACAAGATAAGAATTGCAAATTTACCTACTGAAAAACAGCTTGAAGAAATTAGCGAAAAGATTATTTCTCAAATTTAAAAAATACTTGGCTTTTATAAAAAGAAATGGCGCACACACAATGCGCCAAATTTTTTTTACAGTAAAAATTAATTGCCAAAAAGAAAAGGAGCCGGAAAATTTCCGCGCCCCTTTTTTTGGTTTTTAAAAATTATTATGCTGAAATTGCGTTGATTTTAAGCGTTAATCTAGATTTTTTACGCGCTGCGGCATTTTTATGAATGGTATTGTTAGCAGCAGCTTGATCTATAGCTTTATAAGCAGCAGGCAAAAGTTTTTTAGCCTCTTCAGCGTCATTATTGGCAATAGCAGCAAGTACAAGCTTTTGAGCTTTTTTCATACGCGTTTTTTCAGCGACGTTACGTGCGTGGCGTTTAGCGTCGAGTTTAATACTTTTTACTGATGATTTAATATTTGGCAAATCAAAAACTCCTTTCGGTAAATTAATTTAACGCGGGAAAGTTTAACACAACGGCAGAAAAATTGCAAGGAAAAAATGATTTAAGTTGTAAAAAGCAAATTTCGATATATTAGGCGTAAAAAAACAATTCTAGAAAATAAAGGACGTAGAAAAATATTAGGTCAGACTAAATTAAGAATGACAAGGAGCGTCATAGAAATCTGACCTTCGGCAAGGTTAGCCGAATAAAAAAAGAAAGGTGATTTATTATGATGCGTTCCCTGTTTTCCGGCGTTTCCGGCTTGAAAAACCATCAGACACGCATGGACGTTATTGGTAACAATATTTCAAACATTAATACAGTTGGCTTTAAATCTAGCCGTACAACTTTTTCAGATATGCTTTCACAAACTTCAAGTGCTGCCTCTGCTCCAACAACTAATGTTGGCGGTATAAATCCTAAGCAAGTCGGTCTCGGTTCAGCAGTTGCCAGTGTTGATATGCTTTTTACTGACGGTTCAGCTCAAGCAACCGGCAAAAATACAGACCTTACCCTCAATGGCAACGGACTTTTTGTTTTGAAAAGCGGCGATATGACTTACTATTCACGTGACGGCGCGTTTGAATTTGATACAAACGGTAATTTTGTTTTGCCCGGAAGTGGTCTTTATGTTCAAGGCTGGAATGCTGTTGACGGCAATTTAAATACAAATGGCGCAACTGAAAATATTGTTGTAAAATCCGGACAAACAATGGCCGGTACTCAAACAACCACGGTTGATTATACCGGCAATATTAATGCATCAGATCCTACTATTGTTTCAATTACTTACACTTCAGGAGGCGGCACTGCCGACCCTGATGCTTGTATTCAATATAAACAAGTAACAAATATCAGCGTTCGTGATGCGTCAAATTTCACTTATGATGCCCGCGTAATGACTCCTACGCTTACTGACACGGACGGCAATACTATTGATACATCTGAACTTGTTCACGGCGAAACTTACGCAATTACCGGCGCAAATGCTGAAAAAATCGAAGGCGTAACTATTGGCAGAATTGATTATTCTTTGGATGCCACAGTTACAACGATTGACGGCGATGAATCCGCTACTATTCTTTTGTCAAATGGCGCAACTATACCTGTATCCAGTTTAACCACCGGACAAACTTTTACAATAGGCGCAGTTCTTTCAGATACAAGTTACTATGACGCCACAACAATGGAATCAAATTCTGATGCAACCATTTCAAAAGTTACAATAAGAGATTCCAGCAAGGCTTATGTTTATCCTTCAACTGTAAGCTACAACGCCGGTAATACTGTAAAAGTAACTTATGCTGACGGTAGCGTGGAAACTGTAAAAAATGGTACTTATTCTGTTGGTCAAGATGTATTCAATACAGTTAATGTTGACGGCGTAAACATTATCGCCGCTACTTTAACTTTAAGCGATGGTACCACTCGAAAAGTTACAAGCGGCTTTTATGAAAGAAATCACAGCGTACCAATTACCACAGTTATTACGGTTTACGACTCTGAAGGCAACGCGCACGCCGTTACAATTCTTATCGATAAAGATAGAAACAGCGATGACGAAAATATTAACTCGGACGCTTTGGCACTTGCAAGAGTAGTTGACGAAGACGGCGAAAGAATTAACTATGATTCATTAGTTAAAGTCTATGACGACGACGGCAATTTACAATACAGATATACTCTTTCAGACGGTACAACAGATACCGTAGACCCCGACCAAGTTACATGGGATAACCGCTGGAGAGTTTATATGGCTCCAGGTGAAGGGCATGCAGGTCCTACATATTATTTCACTCAAACTGAAGAAGACGGCTCTACTACTGCCGGTTATTTGAATGTTATCCTTGACGATTCTACCCAAAATCCTACCGGCGGCTCTCCTTCATATATTTATTTCAATGAAGACGGCTCCTATAGTTCCGCTGCAACTTCCGGCGCGTCTCTTTATAATGTTTATTCAGATGGTAACGGTGCCTCGCCCTCAACTTCTGCTATAGGTTTTGATTCTGTTACTCAATATGCCGGCAATACTACTGTTTATGGAATTTCTGACGGCAATGCTTATGGCGTTTTACAAAAAGTTCAAGTTGACGCCTCCGGTATTATCAGCGGCACTTATTCAAATGGCGTCATTCGCAGTGAGGCTCAAATTGCTGTCGCACAATTCGTCAACTCTGCAGGTCTTACTAAAGCCGGTACAAGCCTTTATCAAGAATCCAATAACTCCGGCACTCCAAATGTTAAAACCGTTGACGCACTCGGTCTTAGCGTTACTCCTTCATCTTTGGAAATGTCAAACGTTGATCTTGCTAATGAACTTGCCGAAATGATTATCACTCAACGCGGTTTCCAATCTAACTCTAAGATTATTACTGTTGGCGATGAAATGCTTGAAACTATCGTCAACATGAAGAGATAATTTTTAAAAATCTGCAAAAAAATCGCCCGCTTAAAGCAAATGTTCTTACTCATCACATTTGCAGGCGGGCTTTTTTATTTTCATAAAATTTTTTATAACAAGCCAATTTTTTTTAGGTAGGTATAAATTCCGCTGTCTTCATTTGAATCAGTAACAGCACTTGCAATTTTTTGAATTTCCGGCGGCGCGTTTTTCATTGCCACACTTTGAGGAATGTACTGCAACATTTCAATATCATTGTAATTATCGCCAAACGCCACAGCCTCTTCAACTGTGAAATTGTAATGGCGCAATAAAATTTCTATTCCCGTTGCCTTTGAAACGCTTTTATCCATAATTTCCAGCAAGTGTCGCGCAGAACGTACAACATTTAAATTTTTAAACTGCGCACCGAGTTCCCGTTCCATTTCTTCACAAGTTGGCGGCTCACACATTATTAAAATTTTGTTCGGCAAAATATTTTCGCTGATTAATTTTTCAAAGTTTGCAATTTCCGCCGTTGCCTGCGTAATGTCAACTTCATGCTGTACGCGCTCATCAATTTTGCGGACGTACCATTTGCGCCCCGTGTAATAATTTACCGAAATATCTTTCCAATTTCTTTCAATCACAGGCAAAATATTTTTTGTATCTTCAAGCGGCATTTTTTTATCATATAAAATTTTTTCATCTTCAGTTAAAACAAGCGCGCCGCTGTAGCTTATAACCGGCGTATGTGGCAAATTTATTCCGTCTGTAATTGGATAAATCGCCTCCGGCATTCGCGCAGATACAAACGCAAATTTTTTACCCTGCGCGAGAATTTCTTTTAATGCTTGCGCATGAAGTTTCGGTACTCCCTTATCGTTTTTTAAAAATGTGCCGTCAATATCTGACAAAATTATTTTTACCATAAAAATTTCTCCTTTTAGTCAAAATTTAGGAAATATTTTTTTATTAATTATTGCCAATTCATTACCGAATTACCCGCGCAGTTCCTATGGTTCATCTTAATATATGCATTAGCACTCGTTTTTTTTATTTCGGTAATTTTAAAAGCAAAATTTATTCATATTATAAAAATTAGTTTAATATTCTACTAGGCGCACTTCTTAATAAAATTAACTTTGCCAAATTCGCCCCGTCAAAACGTCAATGCAAGAAATTCTTCCTTCCGGCAAAAAGGATCCGGTATCCATCAAAGTAATTTTATTTGGTAATTTTACGGGAAAATATAAATCCCTATCCTCAAGCCCTTCCAATTCGCCCAAAAATGAAGTTGGAGTGTGTCCGCAAACTACCTCCGCAGTTCCTCTATAATCGTTGTAAAATTCTTCACGTATCCACAGCAAATGCTCATCAGTTTGCTTTTCCAGCGGCAAATTTGGTTTTAAGCCCGCGTGTACAAAAATATATTCCTGCCCCTTGATTGTCATTTTGTGGTAAAGCGGGCGTTCATAAATGAAAGTCAACGCTTGCTTTAAAAATTCCGGATGATTTTTACACCAGGCGTCAATTTCAGCCTTTGTGCGGTTGCCGCCATTTGGGAGCCAAATTGTAGATTCAAATGTTCCCAAAAGATAATAAAACAGCATCATTTGTTCATGGTTGCCGCGCAAAACTACAACATTTTTTTGTTCGCTCATTTTCATTGCCCATTGCAAGCAGTGTAAATTTTCAGTTCCTCTATCGATATAATCGCCGAGCAAAATCAAAAAATCTTTTTCAGGGTCATAATTAATTTTATTGAAAACTGAAGATAATCTGTCAAAACGCCCATGAATATCGCCAAGTGCCAAAATTCGCTTGTACTCCATAAAAATCGCCTCCATTTTTAAAATTTGATATAATTTTTAAGTTTTGTGAGAAAGGCGCAGTAAAATTCTTGTAATTCTTACGCCGTCCACTTCCTCAACATAAAAAGTATTTCCGTCGAAAGAGGCAGTTTGCCCGACGCGGGGTTCACCGCCGATTTTGTCAGAAAGCCAGCCGCCTATCGTGTCAACGTCTTCATCTTCAATTTCAATATCAAATTCATCTGCTAAATCTTCAAGCAACATTTTGGCATCAATCGAATATAAATTTTCGTCGCGTTTTTCGACTTCAGAGCGTTCTTCATCAAATTCATCTTGAATATCGCCGACAAGTTCCTCAACAATATCTTCAATCGTAACCATACCGGAAGTACCGCCGTATTCGTCAACAACTATTGCCAACTGCGAACGATTTTTTTGCATCATTTTCAAAAGTACGCTAACATCCATACTTTCAGGCACAACAAAAACTTTTCTTGCAAGTTTGGTTAAATTCGGTTTAAGCTGTTTATTGCCGCCAATTTTCCACGAAATTAAATCTTTGACGTGCAAAAATCCTATGATATGATCTTTATCTTCATTGCAAATTGGATAGCGCGTCATTTGTTCCTCAAGCATTGTTTGAAGATTTTCTTCGTAAGTTTTATTGGTGTAAAGACAAACCATATCTGTACGCGGCACCATAATTTCACGGACGCTTAATTCTGTAAAATCAAAAACATTATCAACAAAATCAACTTCAGTATCGTCAACCAATCCCTGTTTGTGACTCTCTTCCATAAGCAAGCGAATTTCTTCAGGATTATGTGCAACTTCACCTTCGCCGCTTGCCTGCAAGCCCAAATGTTTTGAAACAAAATTTGCAGTTACATTCAGCATTATTACGAATGGATACATAACTTTCCAAAAGATTAACATTGGCAGGGCGATTGACAGCAAAATTTTTTCAGTGCTTGCAATGGCTAAAGATTTTGGCGTTAATTCGCCTAAAATTATGTGTGCTGAAGTTATCAAACTGAACGCCAGCGCAAATGAAATTGTATGCTCCAGCGTTTCGCCCAATCCCAGCGAATGAGTTATTGGGGAAATTAATTCTGCAACAAAAGGTTCACCGACCCAACCTAAGCCGAGCGATGCTAAAGTTATTCCAAGTTGTGTTACTGAAAGTGCCTCGTCTAATTCGTCGGTTAATTTTTTGGCGTAAACTGCGCGCTTGTTTCCTTCCTGTATCAAAGTTTCAAGCCTTGACGGGCGCATTTTTACGCAACAAAATTCAGCCGCCACAAAAAATCCATTCATACTGATTAAAAATGCTACCAACAAAAAGTTTAGCACTATAGGGACAACGTCCATTAAAAATTTCTCCTCCATTTTTTTAGGGTTATTGAAAATATTATACCACAAAGGAGCGAATTTATTTTGAATTTAATTCTTCCAAAACAAATTTTTAGTAAAGTCATGCGCGCAGTTGTTGAATTTGATATGATTCAAGACGGCGATAAAATTTTAATAGGACTTTCCGGCGGTAAAGACAGTTTACTTTTAAGTTACGCGCTTGCAACTTTGAAACAACGTACCGCAAAAAAATTTTCACTTGCCGCAGTTACGATTAATCCGAATTTTGACAACGATTTTAAATTCAACGCCGAAAATCTAAAAAAATTTTGCGCAGATTTAGAAATTCCATATCAAATTCACGACGTGGATATTTTTTCTGCGATTCAATCTTGTAATAAAAATCCGTGTTTTACCTGCGCCTATTTTCGCCGCGCCGCCATTAATCGTATCGCTAATGAAATTGGCGCAAATAAAGTAGCTTATGCTCATCATCTTGACGACGCCGTAGAAACTTTTTTTATGAGTTTACTTTCAAGCGGACAGCTTACAACTTTTACGCCCAAAACTTTTTTAAGCCGCACAAATATTACTGTCATTCGCCCGCTTGTATATCTGCGCGAATTTCAAATTGTAAATTTTGCCGAAAAAAATTTTAACGTTGTAAAATCGCCTTGCCCTTTCAATGGCAACACTAACCGCCAAAATATAAAAAATCTTATTGCTGAACTCGGCAAAAGTTTTCCGGATTTATTTGAACATTTGGCGGCGGCAATGCGTGAAAGTTCAATCGGCGAACTTTGGAGCGCGCCAAAAACTCAAGCCGAAATGCGCCAAATTTATTTTTC
>CALGGV010000139.1 GCA_937915725.1 uncultured Selenomonadales bacterium | reverse complement strand
GAATGTTCGTCCAAAGTTTCAAGCGTACAAATTACCGGCAAGCGTCCAATAATTTCCGGAATAATTCCGTACTTCATTAAATCTTCAGGGCGAACTTGATGAATCAATTCGTTAAATTTTTCGTCAGAATCTTCCTTTGCAGGAACGTCAACGCCAAATCCTAAACTTGCCTCGCCCTTACGTACGCGCTTAGCCACAATTTTATCAATTCCAACAAACGCGCCGCCAACAATAAATAAAATATTGCGCGTGTCAACTTTGATAGTTGGAGCCTCCGGGTGTTTACGTTGCCCGCGCGCCGTAAATTCTACTACGCTACCCTCAAGCATTTTCAAAAGTCCCTGCTGTACTCCTTCATGTCCGGGATCTGCCGTGATTGAATTATTTTCGCCGGATTTACGCGCTATTTTGTCAAATTCGTCAAGGTAAATAATCCCGTGTTCGGTTTTTTCAATATCCTGCCCTGCCGCGTAATATAAATTTCTAACTGCAACTTCAACATCTGCGCCGACAAATCCCGCCTCTGTCAAACTTGAGGCATCAGTTACGGCAAATGGAATATCCAACAATTTTGAAAGATGACTTAACAGCGCAGTTTTGCCGCAACCTGTAGGACCTAAAATTATTACGTTAGACTTGTCAATTTCTTCATCTGTTCCGACGTGATCGAGCCCATATTTCATACGTTTGTAGTGATTGTAAACTGCAACTGAAAGAATTTTTTTTGCGCGTTCCTGCTTAATAATAAATTCGTCAAGATATTCTTTAATAACGTGCGGTTTATTTTTTTCCAAAAGTTCACCGAGAGTATCTGCAAAAGTTCTTTTTGAGGAATGATATTTTTCCATTTCCTCTTCTTTAATAAGATGATAAAGTTCTTTGATACAATGTTTGCAAACGCCAAAACCTGTATTTGGATCAAAAATTGGCGCGTCCATTCTACTTTGAATTTTAACGCGGCGTCCACATATACTGCAGCGAAAACTTCCTAATTCCATTCTATTTTAACTCCTTTAAATTTTCCAATAAAAAATCTTGCCAATATTTTTGGCAACGTGTATAATACACCTTGCACTATTTGTGCGTCAACTTTTTTGAATTTGAGGTGTTCATTTTGAAAGATAAAATTCATCCGAAATATTTTGAGGCAACTGTCATTTGTGGTTGTGGCAATACTTTTAAAACCGGCTCCACTAAAAAAGAATTGCGCGTCGATGTTTGCTCCAAATGTCATCCTTTCTTTACCGGGCGTCAACGTGATATGAAAGCCGGCGGGCGTATCGAGAAATTTAACAAACGCTATAAGAAGGGCTAAGGCAGTAGGCAAGAGGCAAAAGTTTTTCAATTAACTAATGCCTTTTGCCTTTTTTCTATTGCCTTTAAAAAATCGTTTTGAAAATGTCGCGGGAGATTGTATCTTCTGCGATTTTTACTTTGTAAGAAAGTTTTTCACATTCTTCGCGCAGAATTTCCGCCAAAACGTGAACAACCGGAAATTCGGTTGCAAAGTGTCCGGCGTCTACCACGTGAATTTTAATTTCTGCCGCGTTTTGCGCCTCGTGATATTTTAAATCGCCCGTAACGAACGCCTGCGCGCCGTGATATTTTGCCTTTGAAATAAATTCACTGCCCGCGCCGCCGCAAATTCCAACTTTTTCAATCAGAAAATCGCCCGCGTCAACAAACCTTACACTTTCACAATTTAAATTTTTTTTGACGTGTAAAGCAAAATCTTTCGCCGTCATTTTTTTTGAAAGTTTACCGATTCTGCCCAATGAAAAAATTTCTTCTTCAAAAGTTTTTACGTCAATTAATCCTAATTTTTGGGCGAGTACGTCATTAACGCCGCCTTGTACGCTGTCCAAATTTGTATGAGCGGCGAAAACTGCAATATCATTTTTAATCAAAGTTTGTAACTTTCTGCCGAGCGGTAAATCTGTGCGGAAATTTTTTATTGCGCGAAAAATAATTGGGTGGTGAGCAATGATTAAATTTGCGCCGAACTCAACGGCAGCGTTTACAGTTTCTTCCGTTACGTCAAGGCAGACAAAAATTTTTTCAACTTCAGAATCAAAACTGCCGACAAGCAAGCCGGGGTTATCCCATTCTTCGGCAAGTTGACGCGGCGCAATTCTATTCATAATTTCAGAAATATGTTGTACTGTAATTTTTTTCATAATCAATCGCCTTTCTTTACTAAATATGATATAATTTTAACAGAAAAATTTTTTGCGGTAAAGGAGTGGAAAATTTGGCAGAAGAAATGAGCAGAATCATTCACGTTAAAGGCGTTGGAAAAGTTTCACAAGCTCCTGATCAAGTTACAATTTCGCTGGAATTGGAAGCTACAGATGAAGGATATTCAACCGCTGTAGAAAAAATCGCAGATAAAATTTCAGCATTACGTAAATCTGTAGTGGAGGCAGGCTTTGATACAGAAGACCTTAAAACCATAAAATTTTTTGTTGAGCCGGTTTATGATAATCAAAGACTTGAAGACGGTATAACACGTCAAATTTTTCAATTTTACGGTGCAAGGCACAATTTGGAATTAACTTTTGATTTTGACAACGAAAAATTTAATAAGGCACTCTATACTTTGACAAACTGCCTTTCCAATCCGGAAATTTCAATTTCATTTAAAATAAAGGACAAAACGAAAATTGAGGAACAACTTTTAAAAAATGCCGCTGAAGATGCACGGCGTAAAGCTGAAATTCTCTGCGCGGCGTCCGGCGCAAAACTTGGAAAATTATTAAACATTGGTTGTAAGCCGCCAGATTATCTTAAGGGAATAGGAATATCTGAAAGTGAAATGGAAGGTTTTTTACAAGGAATAGCGGCAGGACCGAATTTAAATACAGAAGTTTTTATTCCAAAAAATATTGAATCTGAAGAAAGAATAGATTTTTACTGGGAAATTTTAGATTAAGGGGTTGTTTAAATGAAGAAAATTATTGTAATACCGGGCGACGGTATTGGAAAAGAAATTACTGATTCAGCCGTTGAAGTTTTGAAAAAGATTGACGAAAAATTTAAAATCGGCTTGGAATTTGAATATCACGACGCGGGCGGCGCAAGCTACGATAAATACGGCGAGCCTTTGACTGCAGAAACATTGGACGCTTGCAAGGCGGCTGACGCGGTTTTATTCGGCGCGGTAGGCGGTCCCAAATGGGATAATATCGAAGTTTCAAAACGCCCCGAAAAAGCTTTATTCGGCTTGAGAAAGGGCTTGGGCTTGTATGGAAATTTGCGCCCCGTAAAAATCTATGATGCTTTAATTGACGGTTCCCCGCTCAAAAAAGAAATTGTTGCAGGCGCAGATATTTTAATTGTGCGTGAACTTGTCGGCGGTATTTATTTTGGTCCGCGTTGCGAA
>CALGGV010000138.1 GCA_937915725.1 uncultured Selenomonadales bacterium | reverse complement strand
CGATAATCAAAAAAATTTGCTTGCAGATGGAAAAGCAGGGCGCGGGGTGGCAACCTCGATAATCAAAAAAATTTGCTTGCAGATGGAAAAGCGGAGCGCGGGGCGGCAACACCGATAATCAAAAAAATTTGCTTGCAGATAAAAAAGCGGGGCGCGGGGCGGCAACACCGACAATCGAAAAATTTGCTTGCAGATGAAAAAGCGGAGCGCGGGGTGGCAACCTCGATAATCAAAAAATTTGCTTGCAGATAAAAAAGCGGGGCGCGGGGTGGCAACCCCGATAATCAAAAAAAATTGCTTGCAGATAAAAAAGCGGGGCGCGGGGCGGCAACCCCGACAATCAAAAAATAATCTTGCAAAGTTAATCGCAACAGAAATCTTTTTGAAAAATTTGCTGAATGAATTTTAGATGTTAAAAACTATAGAAAACCTTAGCAAGTTGCTTTTAGTGAAAGTTTTAACGCCCGACGCCGTCTTAGTTTTTGCCTGTAAAATTTGAGAAAGAATTTCTTTGGTACTTTCTTGTTTCGACTGAAAAGAAAGTACATTTACAATAATTAAGATTATATAAAGACTAAATTATTAAAAATCGCAATGAAAATCTTTTTTGAAAAATTGTTAGGAGATGTAATTTAAATTGAGTATTTTAGTTCCAAGCATGGTAAATCCTTCAACAGATGAAATGGTTAAACGTACACACAGCCGCTATACTTTGGTTGTATTGGCGTCAAAACGTGCGCGGCAACTTTTGGAAGGTAAACCCTGCCACGTTGAAAAACCTTCAAATAAATTTGTTACTGACGCAATGGAAGAAATTTACGAAGGAAAAATTACTTACTCAATGAACGGAGAAACCGCCGATGAATGAACTTCAAGGTAAAAATATTTTAATTGGTGTAACGGGCGGAATTGCGGCTTATAAAGTAGTGGAAGTGGTAAGCCGCCTTAAAAAATTGGGCGCAGAAGTTAGAGTTGTAATGACACGCGCCGCCGCCGAATTTGTCGCTCCACGCACTTTTCAAGAAATTACAAAAAATCCTGTATCTGTAGAAATGTTTGCAGGCGCGGTTAATTTTCACGTTGAACATATCGCACTTGCAAATTTCGCCGACGTGGTTTTAATCGCTCCGGCAACTGCAAATTTTTTGGCTAAGGCGGCGCACGGTATAGCCGACGATTTATTGACTACAATAATTTTGGCAACTCCTGCACCTTTGCTTGTTGCGCCTTCGATGAATACTTTAATGTTGGAACACCCGGCAACTCAAAAAAATATTGAAATTTTGGAAAGCCGCGGCGTAAAAATTATCGATGCCGAAATAGGCTTGTTGGCTTGCGGCACAAGCGGCAAAGGTAGACTTGCCGAGCCGGAAAATATCTGCGAGGAAATTATTAAATTTTTCGCTCCCAAAAATCTTGCAGGCAAAAAAATTTTGGTAACTGCCGGCGGTACTCAAGAACCTATTGACCCCGTGCGATTTATCGGCAACCGTTCAAGCGGGAAAATGGGCTACGAAATTGCAAAAGCGGCGCAAGTTCACGGCGCGGAAGTTGTTTTAATTTCCGGCAATGCAACTGTTGACGCGCCAAAAAATTTAAAATTTATCAAAGTCGAAACTGCCGAGCAAATGCGCGCTGAAGTTTTGGAAGAATTTGATTCTGTTGACGCGGTTATTATGTCCGCCGCTGTTTCTGATTATCGAGTAAAAAATATTTCTCCACAAAAAATTAAAAAAGATAACGAAACTTTGACGCTTGAACTTGTCAAAAATCCGGATATTCTGAAAGAATTGGGACAGCGCAAAAAAAATCAACTGCTTGTAGGATTCGCCGCCGAAACTCAAAATGTTATCGAGTACGCAAAAAATAAAATCGTCGAAAAAAATTTAGATTTTATCGTGGCAAATGACGTTTCGCAGGAAGGCGCAGGCTTTTCTGTCGATACAAATATTGCCTCCATTATCACGCGCGCAGGCGATATTGAAAATCTTCCCAAAATGTCAAAGTCTGAACTTGCCGAAAAAATTATTTTGCGCGTCGCCGAAAGGTTATCGTTATGAAAGAATGGATTCAAGAAAAAATTTTAAACAATATTTCCGGCGGTATACTTTTCATAAAAAAAGGGCGCGTACAATATGCCAATCCCGCCGCCGAAAAAATTTTAAATAAATCTTTTGCCGAAATGCAGGGCAATTCTTTTGCCGAAATTTTTATAGATTATGATGAAAATGACGATTTTAATCAGGTTGTACTTGATTCTATTGTTGATCATTCCAACGCTCATGAAAATATTGTGCAATATTTTGACGGCAAAAATATCAAGTACTTTCACATAAAATCTTCAGCTCTGCGCGACGGTACGGAAAAATTAGGAATTTTAATTTTGCTTGACGATATTACCGAGCTTATGAAATTGCGCGGTATAGAATTGGATTTACAAAAAATTCAAGAACTCAATCAACAACTTAGAGCGCGTAACCAACAGCTGAAACTTGAGGCTGAAACCGACAAATTAACCGGTCTTTTGAACAAAAAAGCTATGGAAAATTTGTGCGCGGATTATTTGCAAAGTCTTGAAAATGAAACTGCGGCGTTGTATGTTATCGATTTAGATCACTTCAAAGAGGCAAACGATACTTACGGGCACCAATGCGGCGATATGATTCTTCAGATATTTGCAAATTCACTGCAAGAAATTTTTTCTGAAAATGCTTGCGTTGGAAGATTCGGCGGCGATGAATTTGTAATTCTGCTGAAAAATCCTGCCGACGAAAATTTTATAGTTGATAAGGCGCGGGCAATTTTACAGGCGGCTCAAGATATTTTTATTGAAGGTATGAAAATTCACATTACGGCGAGTATTGGCGCGGTAAATGTTTCAGCCGCCGCCGAATACGAAAAAATTTTTGCGCTTGCAGATAAAGCGGTTTACTTCGTCAAAGAAAACGGGCGCAACAATTTTCACATTAACCGAAATTAACAAATTTGCAGGAAAAATTTTACAATCTGCCGAATAAGCCTAGAATATTTTTAGACTGAAAGGCAGATTTTTTTTGGTATATTTACTCAAGTTCGGCGCAAGCTGGATATTGCCGCCCGGACTTTTTATTATCTTGTTGATAGTTTTAACAATTTATTTGGCGCGTTTCAACTTTAAAATTTCGTTGCTGGTAGGATTTTGGACGCTGATTTTTTATTTAATGTGTACCGGCTTTGTTGCTGAACGCGCAATGGGCTGGTTAGAGCAAAAATATTCTCCACCCATTCAAACAGATTTAAATTCAGCGGATATAATAATAATGCTGGGCGGCGGCGCAATTCGTGACGCACAAGACGTGGACGGCGAAGGTACACTTTGTGCCAGCCCTGCCAACAGACTTTTAACCGCCGTAAGACTTCAAAAAAATTTAAACCTGCCAATTCTTTTAAGCGGCGGGCAAGTTTATTCAGACAGCGGCGCGGAGGCAATTATTGCCCTAAGAATTTTACAAACGCTTGAAGTTCCGGCTGAAAAAATTTTGATTGAAACTAAAAGCGTAAACACCACGCAAAATGCAATTTTTTCCGCACAAATTCTGCGCGAGAAAAATTTTCATAAACCAATAATTGTAACTTCGGCTTTCCATATGCGGCGCGCAGTTTTAAATTTCCAACAGCAGGGATTTGAAGTTATTCCATTTCCAACTGATTTTTTAGTACCACGCGAGCCAAAATTTCACTATACCAAAATTCGTCCGCAAGCAGAGGCGTTACTTTTAAACGTAACAGTAATGCAGGAAGTTTTGAGGACTTTTGTTACAAAAATGTTTAAATTGTAAAGGGGTGTGCAAAATTGAAAAAATTAATCGTCATTGAAGGCGCGGACGGTTCCGGCAAAGCCACGCAGACTACAAGACTTTTTGAACGCCTTAGAAATTTGCGCGTAAATGTTATGCGCGTTTCTTTTCCAAATTATGAAAGTGAATCTTCCGCGCTAATTAAAATGTATTTGCGCGGCGATTTCGGCGGCAATGCTGAAAGTGTCAATCCCTACGCGGCGGCTACTTTTTACGCCGTTGACAGATTTGCAAGTTTTCAGCAGTGGAAAGATTTTTATAATGAAGGCGGCGTCGTACTTTGTGACAGATACACTGCCTCAAATTGTGCACACCAAGCCGCTAAATTTTCACGTAAAATTGACAGAGAAAAATTTTGTAATTGGATTGAGGATTTAGAATTTAAAAAATTTCAACTGCCACGCCCCGACCTTACAATTTTTTTGGATATGCCGCCCGCTATTTCCGCTATGCTCCGCCAAAAACGCGGCAGGGAAGACCTTCACGAATCTGATTATGCTTATATGGAAAAATCCTACAAAACTTACTGCGAACTTGCCAAAAAGTACAACTGGAAAATTATAAATTGCGCAGAAAATAATTTTGCTCGCAGTGCCATTGACATTGAACAAGATATTTTTAGAATCGTTGAGGAAATGTTGCTTAGTTAATTTATTGCAAAAAAATTGACACTTCCGAAAAGTTAAGCTAAAATTAGTTTCGCTAAGAAATCAATTTTAAGCCTGACTTAATCGAAGTGTCTTTTTAAATTTTAATCACAAATTCGGTTAATGTCAAGGCAAACAACTGAAAGGGTGATTAAAAATGATAGACAGAGAAAAAGACAAAAAGCGGCGTGCATTTCTTTTTCAAACAAAATGGTTTCCTGCTTATCGTGAATTTATGAAATGTTATCCGCTTAATGTAGAAAGTTTAATTGATGAAATCTGGAAAGATATTGAAGGTTATGAAGGCGATTATCAAGAATCAAATTACGGCAGAACCAAAAGTTTTAAAGGAAAAAAGCCTCGTATTCTTAAGCCGCGAATTTCAAAGGAAGGATATTTGGAAGTCAATCTTTGTAAAAAGGGAAAATCTAAAAGTGTTCGTGTTCACATTTTGGTGGCAAGATCATTTGTTTCAAATCCTGAAAATAAACCGGAAGTGAATCACAAAGACGGCATAAAATTTAATTGTCATGAATCTAATCTGGAATATATGACGCGTTCAGAAAATATCCGGCACGCTTTAAATACAGGATTACAAAAACTTGGTTTCAAGCGTTCTAATGCAAAATTGACTGATGAGGATGTACGTTATATTCGTGAGCATTATAAATTCAGAGATAAAGAATTTAATTCTATTGTTTTGGCTGAAAAATTTAATGTTAATCCTTCAATTATTAGAGATGTAGTTCAGCGAAAACGTTATAAAAATGTTAAGTAATGGATTAAATAAACTGTAGGAGGAATTTTTTTGCCAAATTTAAATTGGCTCGGCAAAGATAAAGTCGTTACTTATCATCAAAAAGTTCCCTTTCATTTCTTGGACAAAAAATTTTCTATCGGCAATTCCGGCAACGCTATTATTCACGGCGATAATTTAATTGCGCTGAAAAGTCTTTTGCCGCGCTATGAAAATAAAATCAAGTGCATTTACATTGACCCGCCGTATAACACGGGAAATGAAAATTGGATTTACAATGATAATGTTTCAGATCCGCGCCTTCAAAAGTGGATAGGGCAAGTCGTAGGCAAGGAAGGCGAAGACTTAACGCGCCACGACAAATGGCTCTGTATGATGTACCCGCGCCTTAGACTTTTGCAAAAACTTTTGGCTAATGACGGCGCAATTTTTATTTCTATCGACGATAACGAACAAGCCGCCTTGAAATTTATCTGTGATGAAATTTTTGGCGCGTCTAATTTTGTTTGCAATGTCATTTGGGAAAAAAAATATTCGCCTCAAAATGACGCTAAATATTTATCTGACAGCCACGATTTTATTTTGGTTTACGCTAAAGATAAAAAAATTTGGCGTCCTAATCTTTTGCCGCGTACCGATGAAATGAACGCCCGCTATAAAAACCCAGATAACGACCCGCGCGGCGTTTGGCAGTCTGATAATTGTTTAAGAAAAGACGTTCAGCCGTCTGGATTATTTACAATTACAACACCTATCGGCAGAAAATGCGACCCGCCTGCCGGTACAAGTTGGCGTTTTTCTCAACAAAAATATTTTGAATTACTTGCAGATAACAGAATTTGGTTTGGCGCAGATGGTAAAGGCGTACCGCGTATTAAAAGATTTTTATCAGAAGTGCAAGGCGGCAGTGTTTCAAAAACAATTTGGCTCCGCGATGAAGTCGAAGACAATCAAAAAGGCAAACGCGAATTACGGGAACTTGATATTTTATTTGACACGCCTAAGCCTACCGCGTTAATTGAAAAAATTTTAAAACTTTCAACAGACAAAAATTCAATCGTGTTAGACAGTTTTGCAGGGAGCGGGACAACAGCGCACGCGGTTATCAATCTTAATCAACAAGACGGCGGCAACAGAAAATTTATTTTGATTGAACTGAATGACTACGCAGAAAATATTACAGCTGAACGGGTTAAACGTGTCGGCGGCGAATTTAATTTTTACGAAATTGGCGAAAAACTTTTTGACGAAGATGAATTTATAAATGACGCTGTACCGCTTGAAAAAATTTTTGAATATATTTATTTCAGTGAAACTGGCAAAAATTATGTACCGAGTGCAGAAAAAAATTTATTGGGCGTAGACAATGACACGGCTTATTATTTTTTTGAAACTTTGAGTTGGACAACTTTAGCAGAAATTAAAACCCGCGCCGGAAATTATGTAATTTACGCCGAAAGTTGCAACCTTAGCGATAACGAATTGATGAAATATAAAATCACGTACAAGCAAATTCCTTTTGACATTCGGAGGTACTAAATGCTGAAAGAAGTTATAGTTGTTGAGGGCAAAATGGATATTGTCGCCGTTAATCGCGCGGTCGAGGCTGACTGTTTGATTACCGGCGGTTTTCATTTTAACAAAAAAACTTTGTCTAACATTGCGGCGGCGTACAAAAAGCGCGGGATAATTATTTTGACAGACCCCGACAGCGCGGGCGAAAATATTCGCAAGTTTCTAACTCAAAAATTTCCTGCCGCAAAACACGCCTACATTTCCAGAGACGAGGCAACGGCGAACAATGATATTGGAGTGGAGCAAGCAAGCCCTGAATCAATCAGAAATGCGCTTGCGAAAGTTCATACTTTGAATTTAAATCCGCGCGCAGAATTTACGGCGGCTGAAATGTTGCAGTACGGTTTAAGCGGCGGCGCGGAAAGTTCAAAACTTCGTGATAAAATTGGCGCGGCGTTAGGTATTGGTTACGGAAATGTTAAAACTTTTGTAAATCGGCTAAATTCATACGGCGTGACTCGCGCAGAATTTATGGAGGCGTTGGAAAATGTTACACCCAAAAATAGCTGACATTGCGGCAACTCGATACATTTTAAAGGCGTTCAATTTGCGGGCGTCAAAAAGGCTAGGACAAAATTTTTTGATAGATTCAAACGTAGTAGAAAAAATAGTTGAGGCGGCGGAAATTTCGGCGGGCGATGAAGTTTTAGAAATTGGACCCGGAATTGGAACATTGACGCAGGGATTATTGGAGGCGGGCGCAAAAGTTACGGCGGTTGAACTAGATAAAAAATTACCCGCCGTGCTTGAAAAAACTTTGGCGGGTTATGAAAATTTTAAATTAATTCAGGGCGATATTTTGAAAGTTGACGTTGAAAAAATAATGCCGCCGAATTTCAAAGTTGTAGCGAATTTGCCTTACTATATCACGACGCAAATTTTGTTGACGCTTTTAGAAAAAAAATTGCCTGTAACAAAAATTGTAACAATGGTACAGAAAGAAGTTGCCGAGCGAATGACAGCCGCGCCCAATTCCAAAATTTACGGCGCAATGACAGTAGCTGTACAATTTCGCGCAGATGTCAAAGTTGCGTTTGAAGTTTCGCCGGAAAGTTTTTTGCCGCGCCCTGAAGTTACAAGTTCGGTTGTAGTTTGTGACGTTAGAGAATCGCCCGTTAAAGTTTTTGACGAAGAATTTTTTATAAAAGTTGTGCGGGCGTCATTTGGGCAACGCAGAAAAACTTTGCTAAATTCTTTGGTAGGCGCGGGCTTTTTGAGAGAAAATATTTTGGCGGCGTTGGAAGTTGCCAAAATTTCCGGCAACCTGCGCGCTGAAAATTTATCTATTGCTGACTTTGCAAATTTATCTAACGCACTTTTAAAATCGATTTAAACGCCCATATTAGCCACAAGAATAGCCCTTCAAAGTTTTTTTGGTACTTTTTATATATAAAAAAATAAACCGCCCTTAAAATTGAAATTTGGGCGTTTTTTAGTGTAAAAAATTTTGCCTCGTGGAGTAAATTTTTTGGAAATATATTATTTCAAGTAGTAGGATTTTTAGACAATAATTTCAATTAAATTTTCTCCCCAAAAATAAAAAATCGCCGTTACGGCTAAGTTTTTCTTGCATTATAAAACCCGCTGTGTTATAATATCTAAAATTTAAATTTTAAACACTAAATTCATAACCACCAGCGGGGGCAAATTTTCAATTTTTATTAAATTATAGAAAAATTATACCCCGTAAAAGATTTTTTGTCAATGAATTTTAAGGAGGCAATTTTTATGGAAAATCAACTTCAAGTCTTTGAGAATGAAGAATTTGGTTTTCTCCGTGCACTTTTAATGAACGGTGAAACTTGGTTTGTCGGTAAAGATGCTGCGGGTTCATTAGGATATTCAAATACTCGTGATGCACTGATAAAACACGTTGATGAAGAGGATAAAATGATTTTAAATCAAAAAGACCTTGAGAAAATGGCGTCAGAATCAAAAGGTCGCGAAACGCGACTTTTGGAAATGGAATTTGACTCTCCGCGTGGCTTAACGTTTATTAACGAGAGCGGTCTGTATTCACTGATTTTTAGCTCAAATTTGCCGAAGGCAAAGGAATTTAAACGTTGGGTAACTTCTGAAGTTTTGCCGTCAATTCGCAAATATGGTTATTATGTTGCGCCGAATCTTGAAAATATCCTTAGCAACATGGCGCACGAATTAACAAGCGACAGCGCAGAATTGGCTTGCCTTACTGCTCAAACGCCAATGCTTTCTTTGCAGATTAAAGCTATGATGGAAAAAATTTTGAAAGAATATAAGAAAGACCCAAATAAAAATTTTCCGATTATTGAAGATTTGCCTAATGAAATTTGGAAATGGTTTAAAGGTTATGAAGGACTTTATCAAGGCAGTACTTACGGACGCGCCAGAAGTTTTTTCAGAGGCAAATGCAGACTCCTTATACCTTCTGTAAGTCATAGAGGTTATCTTGGAATTTGTTTGTATAAAGGCGACGGCACGCGCAAAACTTTTCGCCTTAGTCGCTTAATCGCTGAAACTTTCATTCCAAATCCTTTAAATCTGCCTGAAGTTCATCACAAAGACGACAACAAGGCAAATAACGCCGTTTGGAATCTTGAATGGGTAACCGGTGAACAAAATAGAGAATACGCGCATAAATCCGGACTTTATTTGAAGGGCGAAAAAAATCCTTCCGCAAAATTGACTGAAGAAGACGTACGCTGGATTCGTGAACATTACAAGGCGAACGACCCTGTATTTGGTAACATTGCACTTGCTGAAAGATTCAAAGTTTCTGACGTTACCATTACAAAAATTGTTACTTTTAGATCGTGGAAACACGTTCAATAACTGAAAAAAGCCCTCGAATGAAGGCTTGAAAAAATTCCAATTTTATTCTAAAGTTTATCCGGTTGGAACGGGTAAACTTTTTTTCTTTGCAAATTATAGCAGAAAAAATTTCACATTGCAAGCTGTCCGGCAAATAAAATCGCCATTAAAATTAACAGCGGGTGAACTTCAGCAAATTTACCGGTACAAAGTTTCAAAATGACGTAAGATAAAATTCCAATACCAATACCGGTCGTGATTGAATAAGTGAAGGGAATTAAAACCAGCGTCAAGAATGCAGGGAACGCCTCGCTGTAGTCATTCCAATCAATCGTGGCAACATTTGCGCACATAAAGCAACCGGTTAAAATCAGCGCGGGAGCCGTAACTGAAGGCAAGGAAGAAATAGCCGCCGCCAAAGGTTGAAAGAAAAGCATTGCAATAAATAAAGCCGCCGTAACAACCGAAGTAAAGCCCGTGCGCCCGCCCGCCGATACGCCTGTACCACTTTCAACATAAGCTGAAGTTGGACTCGTACCGAAAAACGCGCCCACAAAACTTGCTACAGAATCAGCCAACAACGCGCTTTTTAAATTTGGAAATTCGCCTTCTTTAATCAAGCCGGCTTGACGCCCAATTCCCAACATTGTACCTGTTGTATCAAACAAAGTTACCAACAACAAAGTAAAAATTATCGGCGCAAGCGTCATAACGTCGCCAATTTCCACTTGCATAAATGTTTCATTAAAGCCGCTCGGCATTGAAAAAATTTCGTCCGGTAAATCCCACCAGCCCAAAATTTTTGCAACTACCGCCGTTAAAATCATTCCCAAAAATACCGCGCCGCTTATTCTTAAAACCATAAGCAACATTGTTATTACAAGCCCGGCAACCGTCAAAATAAAAACTTGATCTGAAAAACTGCCGAAACTTACCATTGTTGCCTCTGAAGGCATTACAATATGACCGTTGCGAAATCCTATCAAGGCGATAAATAATCCAATTCCTGCCGCTATTGCTTTTTTCTGCGATTCAGGAATTGAATTTATAAACATTTCACGAAAAGAAGTTAGCGATAAAATTATAAAAATTCCCGATGCAATAGCCGCCGCGCCGAATGCTTGTTGCCACGATACGCCCATTCCAATTATTACGGTATATACAACGTAGGCGTTAATTCCGAGCCCCGGGGCTATCGCTATTGGATAGTTTGCAGCGACAGCCATTATCAAAGTTCCTGTAACTGCCGCAACAATCGTAGCGATATAAACGCCGCCAAAATTTACGCCGCCCGCGTCAAAAACTGAAGGATTGACAATGACGATATAAACCATTGATAAAAAGGTGGTTATGCCCGCCAAAATTTCTGTACGCAGGTTAGTTTTGCGCTCTTCAAACAAAAAATATTTTTTCAAAGTTTCCAATTTTTAAGCTCCCATCTAAAATTTTTTTAAAACATTCGTATTCTACCGCGTACAAAATTTATTGTCAAAGTTTATATTTCTGCGCTATAATTGGTTGCCGTTGCTCCTCAATTCCGGAAAATGCGGAAGGGATGGGGTGTTATAATTGGGTACAATAATCACTTTCTTAATCGGTGTAGCGTCCGGCGTTGTTGCCAATTACGTCTACGACAAACTTAAAAGGCTTTTCAAAAAGCAACGGTAAATGGTAATCCCCTACCCTCTGGCTGAAGTCTCACTCGGCTATGGTAACGTCAAGCCCCTAAGCGATGTCTCACTTTCGCTGTCGGGGCTTTTCGTTTGGTGTTATATGGATACTTAAATTTAATCACTTTCTATTTAAAATATTATCATAACTGTAAAACTTTTTCAAGGTAAAAATTTATAAGCCGCGTTGACTTTAAATTTGAATTGCAGTATATTTTTCTAAATAAAATGCAAAGGAGAAAAAATGTATGAGCGAAGAAAAAAAATCTGCAGAGTTAGATTTGCAGGCAATAATCAAAAAAGCTGAAACGCAGACGAATTTTCCTGAAGTGCCGCTTGATGAATTTCCCGTTCCAACTTATGAAGAATGGAAAGAGGCTTGTATTGAACTTTTGAAAGGTGCGCCTTTTGAAAAGAAAATGTACACTAAAACTTATGAAGGAATTACTTTTGAGCCAATGTATTTTCACGATACAACCGAGCCCATTTTGCAAAAAGATTCCTTACCCGGCACAGGCGATTATTTGCGCGGCGCAAAAGTCAACGGTTATGTAAACGCGCCGTGGGGAATTGCGCAAGCTTGCGACGAAACTTTTCCTGAAGAAAACAACGAACTTTTGAAACACGAAGTTGACAAAGGCTCCACAATTTATAATGTTCAGTTGGACTGCGCGACAAAAAGAAATGTTGATGCTACAGTTTGCAAACACCCGGGCAAAGGCGGCGTAAGTCTTACAACGCTTGAAGACGTGGAAATTTTGTTAAAAGATTTAAAACTTGATAAATATCCGCTGTACGTTTACGCGGGCGCGAGTTCCGCTCCCATTTTGGCGTTGATAATTGCGGCAGTCAAGAAAAACGGCGGCGACGTTTCAAAATTGAGTGGCTTTGTCGGAGCTAATCCTATTGGCGAATTGGCGGCGAACGGCGAATTAAATCAATCGCTGGATAAACTTTATGACGAGGCGGCGGCTGTTGCAAAATGGGCAGTCAAAAACGCGCCGGAGCTTAAAACTTTCATGGTTAAAAGTGATGTTTTCAGCAACGGCGGCGCAAATGACGTTCAAGAAATTGCATATACACTTTCGGCGGCGGTTGCTTACATAAGGGCGTTGTTGGAGCGCGGCTTGACGATTGATGAGGCGGCAGAGCAAATTGTGTTTGGACTTTCAGCCGGTGCAAATTTCTTTATGCAGGTTGCAAAATTCCGCGCAATTCGTCCAATTTGGGCAGAAATTATTAAAGCGTTCGGCGGTAGCGAAAAAGTTCAACATATTCACGTACACGCACGCCCCGCGCTTTTCTTCAAAACTGTTTACGATCCTTATGTTAATATGCTTAGAAATACTTCCGAACTTTTCTCGGCGGTTGTAGGCGGGCTTGATTCATATGAAAACGCGCCTTTTGATGAACCTATTCGTAAGGGCGATGAATTTAGCCGACGTATCGCAAGAAATATGCAAATTATTTTACAGGAAGAATTTGGACTTTTGCAACCGATTGATCCTGCAGGCGGCAGTTGGGCTGTTGAAACTCTTACAAAACAAATTAAAGAAAAAATTTGGGCAGAATTTCAACTTATCGAAAGTAAGGGCGGAATTGTTGCCGCGCTCAAGGAAGGTTATCCTCAAGCCGAAATTCAGAAAATCCTTGACGCAAGATTTAAAGCCGTTGAGTCCCGCCGTGATAGAATTGTTGGAAGCAATATGTACGCCAATATGACTGAAGAACGCCTTGATCCTCGCGCAGAAGATTTTGACGAAAATAAAAAAGTTCGCACTGCCGCTATTGAAAAATATTTGGCTAATGTTGACGCAAAAGACGCACTTGCAAAAGTTGACGCGGCTAATTTTGATACAGTAATTGACGCGGCGGCGGCAGGCGCAACTATTGCCGAAATTCGCTCCGCACTCGGTACAAGTGAATCTGAAAAAGTTAAATACATTGAAACGCACCGCTTAAGCGAAAAATTTGAGGCACTGCGCGAGGCAACCGAAAAATTTAAAGCAGAGAAAAACGATAACGTTAAAATCTTCCTTGCGAATATGGGACCAATTCCGCAACATAAAGCGCGCGCAGATTTTACCACAGGATTTTTACAAGTCGGCGCGTTTGAAGTTTTGGGCAATAACGGCTTTGAAACAGTTGAAGACGCGGCGCAGGCGGCGAAAGAATCCGGCGCAGATGCAGTTGTAATTTGTTCGACGGACGCAACCTACCCTGAAATTGTTCCCGCGCTTGCTCCCAAACTTCATGAAGTTTTGCCGAATGCTACAGTTTACCTTGCAGGAACTGCTCCGGCTGAACTTGTCGAAACTTACAAAAACGCCGGTATTGACGATTATATTAACATTCGCTCGAATTGTTATCAGACTTTAATTTCAATGCAACAGAAGAAAGGGATTTAAAGGCTAAAGACTAAGGACTAAAGACTAAGGAAATAGAAAATCCCTAGTCTTTAGGCTTTATTCCTTAGCCCCTAATTTCGACGAAGGAGAAATTTTTATGGCTGAATATAAAAATCCTGACTTTACGCAAATAAGCCTTAGCGACGCCCCAAAAACTGACGCGGCGGCGTGGAAAGCTGAATTTGAAAAAGCGGCGGCTGCCAATTATGACAGCTTGATTGAACGCACAATGGAACATGTACCGGTTAAACCGCTGTACACTCATGACGAATACGAGCATATGAATCATTTGGACTTTGTAAGCGGTATTCCGCCGTTTTTGCGCGGTCCGTATTCTACAATGTACGTTTTCCGCCCGTGGACAGTTCGCCAATACGCGGGCTTTTCCACTGCTGAAGAATCTAACGCCTTTTATCGCCGTAACCTTGCCGCCGGTCAAAAAGGTTTATCAATAGCCTTTGACTTGCCTACTCATCGCGGCTACGACGCAGATAACCCCCGCGTTTTTGGCGACGTTGGAAAGGCTGGCGTTTCTGTTTGTTCAATGTTAGATATGAATATTTTGTTCAGCGGTATCCCGCTCGGGCAAATGTCGGTTTCTATGACAATGAACGGCGCAGTTTTGCCTATTCTTGCATTTTACATTCAAAGCGGTATTGAACAGGGCGTTGATAAAGCAGATTTAACCGGCACTATCCAAAATGATATACTTAAAGAATTTATGGTACGCAATACATACATTTATAAACCCGATATGAGTATGCGTATAATCGGCGATATATTCGAGTACACTACAAAATATATGCCTAAGTTCAATTCAATTTCAATTTCAGGTTATCATATGCAAGAGGCGGGCGCGCCTGCTGATATTGAATTGGGTTATACTTTGGCTGACGGCTTAGAATATATTCGCACGGGAATTAACGCGGGCTTGAAAGTTGACGCCTTTGCAAAACGTTTAAGCTTTTTCTGGGCTATTGGTAAAAATTATTTCATGGAAGTTGCCAAAATGCGTGCGGCGCGTGTACTTTGGGCAAAAATCGTTAAACAAATGGGCGGCACTCAAGCAAAATCTATGGCTCTTCGTACACATTGTCAAACTTCCGGCTGGTCACTTACTGCACAAGATCCTTACAATAATGTTTCGCGTACACTTATGGAGGCTATGGGCGCGGCTCTCGGTCACACTCAATCTTTGCACACCAATGCGCTCGATGAAGCAATCGCGCTTCCGACGGACGCCTCAGCGCGTATCGCACGTAACACTCAACTTTATATTCAAGATGAAACTTCAGTTTGCAAGATTATTGATCCGTGGGGCGGCTCCTATTATGTTGAGGCTTTGACAAATGAAATTATCCGCCGTGCATGGGCGCATATTCAAGAAATTGAGGCTCTCGGCGGAATGTCAAAAGCTATTGCTACCGGTCTTCCCAAAATGCGTATTGAAGAGGCGGCGGCGCGTCGTCAAGCGCGTATCGATTCAAACAATGAAACTATCGTAGGCTTGAATAAATTCCGCCTTGATAAGGAAGACCCGCTTGAAATTTTGGCTGTTGATAATACCGCCGTTAGAAACGCACAGGTTGAACGCCTTAATAAACTTCGCGCAGAACGTAACGCAGATGAGGTACGCGCCGCACTTGAGGCTATTACAAAGGCGGCTGAATCCAGAGACAACGGCAATTTGTTAGAATGTGCGGTTGAGGCGGCTAGAGTTCGTGCGTCATTGGGCGAAATTTCTGACGCTGTAGAAAAAGTTTCAGGACGTTATCAAGCTGTTATGCACACTATCAGCGGCGTTTACTCTTCAGAATTCAGCAATAAATCTGCACTTGAAAAAGCTATTGCTAAGGCTGACGAATTTGAAAAAATTACCGGTCATCGCCCGCGTATTTTCGTTGCGAAAATGGGACAAGACGGACACGACAGAGGACAGAAAGTTATTGCTACTTCCTTTGCTGATATGGGCTGGACTGTTGACGTCGGACCGCTTTTCCAAACACCGGAAGAAACTGCAAAAGATGCTGTAGAAAATGGCGTCGATTTAGTAGGATTCAGTTCACTTGCCGCAGGACACAATACACTTTTACCGGAACTTGTCGAAGAACTCAAAAAACTTGGGCGCGACGATATTTTGGTTGCTATTGGCGGCGTTATCCCCGTACAAGATTATGACTTCTTGTACAAGAGCGGCGCGGTTGCAATTTTCGCCCCGGGTACAAATATTCCTGAGGCTGGTATTAAACTTTTGGATATTTTGATTGAACGTGAAAAAGCTGAAAACGTCGGCTGATATTTAAAACTTTACAAAAAAATTAACCGTCAAGTTTTTAAAACTCGGCGGTTTTTTTATTTTGCAATTTTTTTCAGCAAGTAAAACTTTAAATAAATTTTTAATTTTCTTTAGATTTCAAGATTTTTAGCAATTTTTTTAGCCTCGTCCGCTAATTTATCATACATTTTCAAAAGTGCCGCGTGATTTTCTTTGATATGTTCGACTGAAGATTTTCTTTCACTTTCAGTGGAATTTTCGGCGGTAATTTTTTTGCCTGCAAGTTCCAATTCCCTTGCCGCGTTGAAAGTTTTTTCTGCGCCTATAGACTGCGCGTTTGACTTTAAAGCGTGTACGTAAACTGTATAATTTTTCCAATCGCCCGCCTTGAAACTTTCCTGCAATTTTTGTTTCTTTTCGTCTTTCAAATTGTAAAAAGTCTCCAAAACGTCCTTGTAAAGTTCAATCATTCCCGCGCTATATTCTAAGCCCGTTTCTGTGTTAATTTCGCCCGCGTCATTTGAAATATTTTCCGGCTCTGAAATTTCTTCCTGTTCCTCAACTTTGAATGAAACAATCTCCGGCGGTAAATGTTTTTCCAGCATTAATTCAAGTTCTGAAACTTCAATAGGCTTTGATAAATAATCGTTAAAGCCCTCGCGCAGATAAATTTCACGCATTCCGGCTATCGCACTTGCCGTCAACATTATTACTGAAGTTTTATCGCTAAGAATTTTTTCACGTTTCATAATTTTTAAAGTTTCAACGCCATTCATAACCGGCATCATATTATCAAGAAAAATTATGTGGTAAAATTTTTTCTGCGCCATTTCAATGCATTGCTGTCCACTTTCTGCAACGTCCGGAACAATTCCATTTCGCTTTAATAATCCGCTAATAACTTTTAAATTCATATTGTTATCATCAACGGCTAAAATTTTTGCGCCCGCCGCCACAAGATATTTATTTTCCGGAGTTTTAATTTGTTTAGTTTTTTGTTCTTCGTAATTGCCGATTGGGCTTTTTTCAATAATTTTTTGAATCAGATTAAAAGAAAAAGTGGAGCCTTTGCCGTAAATACTTTCAACTTTCAAAGTGCTGTTCATCATTGCCAAAAGTTTTTGCACAATCGCAATTCCTAAGCCCGTACCTTCGATATTTCTATTTCTTTCCTCGTCAAGGCGAATGAAAGATTTAAAAAGTTTACCAATATCTTCTGAGCGAATACCAATACCGGTATCTGAAACTTGAACTTGTAATTCAAAAGTATCTGCGTCAATTTCCCTGCCGCCAATTTTAAGCGTTACAACGCCTTCATGTGTATATTTTACGGCGTTTGTAAGCAAGTTTGTAATAATTTGCCTAATCCTTACATCGTCGCCATAAAGACTTCTGGGGAGCGCAGAATCAATTTCTGTTTCAAAAAGCAAGCCTTTCTTTTTGGCTTTTTCGGAAATCATATTTTCCAAGTCTTCAATCAAAATGACAGTTTCATAGCGAACGGGGATAATTTCCATTTTGCCATCTTCGATTTTGGAAAAATCTAAAATAGAATTTATCAGCGTCAACAGCGTCCGCCCCGCACTTTGAATATTTGCCGAATAATCTAAAATTGCGGGATTTTTACTTTCACGCAAAATCATTTCATTCATTCCCAAAACTGCATTAATAGGCGTGCGTATTTCGTGTGACATTTGCGCCAAAAATTGAGACTTTGCCGCGCTTGCCGCAACCGCCGTATTCGATATAGCTTTAAGTTGACGGTTAATTGAGTCTTGCCAGCGGAAAAGACGATTAATCAGCATTCCTACAATTCCTACGCAAATTCCCAGCAAAACTATAAAAATTATTCCCAAGAAAAAAATATAGCCGTAAGTATTCCACCAACTCTGCGCGACAATAACCGTAAAATTGGAAGTTTCATTTTTTTTGGCAAGGCAAGCCATATGATTATTCGTGTAGTCTTTGATAGTGTCAACTTTGCCGCTTGAATAAACTTTCCAATATTCCGTACCAAAAATATCTGTCATTCTGTTTATTGACATTTGATAATTTACATTAGGATGATTTATGATAATTCCGTTTTTGTCAACAAGAAAAGCATAGCCGTTTTTACTGTAACTTTCGCCGAGAATTTGAGTTAATCTGCTAAGATAAAAATCAATTCCAAATACCCCCAAAAATTCGTCATTTTCGCCGTAAACAGTCTGCGAAAGGGTAATACAATAGCCGCCTGTCTGATCGTCATAATAGGGCGAAGAAACGCTGCATTGGTTGCGCTCCACTTTTCCTGTCTCAATGTACCAGGGGCGTTGATCTACGCGCCAATTTGGGTCGGGCGACTCCCAGCCGTTGTTCATTATAACTTGATGTTCCTTGTAAGGATTAGCCATGTAGCAAACAGAAATTTCAGGGTAATGTTTAGCAATTCCATTCAGAAAATTTACGGCTGAAGGATAATCTTCCATAAGTTCAGGATTTTCAGCGATAATATTTACAAACATACTTAAAATACTACTTTGTTTTTCAAGCCAATTTGAAAGTTGGTGTTCGTAAACGTCAACTTCACCTTTCATAGCGGTATTTCCCCAATTAATCGTAGTGTCAATACAAATTCCCAAACTTAAAATCATTGAAACGGTTATAACTGCAATAATTCCAATTCGTGACAATTTGCTAACCTTTGAAAGTTCCATATCTTGAGTTTTGTCTTCAGAGGATAATTTTTGCTTGTCATTTGATACAATCGTTGAGAAAGAAAAAAGGTTGTCCAGCATATCTGAAAGTTTTAGCGCAGATTCTCTAACTTTGGCGGAATTTTCATTAGCATTTGAATCTTGCTTTAAAACTCTCTCGCTTGATAAATCTAAAATATCGTGCAAAGGCGTCTTAAGTTCAGTTGAAAGGCGGGATAAAAATTCTTCTTTGACGTGAAGGGCATTTTCAGCTTGCAAGCCGTTTCTCATTGCGTTCAAATAGAAAAAAATTATCGCTACCATCATTGCCAAACTTACGGCGATTGTGAAAAATATTTGGCGATAACTTTCTTGATAAAAAGCTGCATTGTCAACGCTAACAACCATATACCAGCCGTTTTTAGTTTCACTGCTGAAAATTGTATGATCCCGTTTTTCAATCTGCGCAGTAAAACTTTCATGATTTTGCCCCAAAAGTACACGCGCCAAAATATTTTCATATTCGGGAAGTTTTTTAGAAATTTTTTCACCAACAAGTGACATATCATTATAGCCGATAATCATTTGATTTTTCGTAACGATTAAAGCCTCTCTGTCGCTTGTACTGATCATTCTCAAAATTGACTGTTGAATATCTGAAAGTGTAAAATCCAGCCCGACAACTGTTTCATTATCGCCCAGCATTTTTGACATAGTAAAACAAATTCCATTACCGGCGGCGTCAACATAAGGTTCGGTAATGTAAACTTTTTCAGGATTTTCAGCCGCGCCCTTGTACCAAAGTCTTTCCGGCGCGTGATAATCTTCCGGCATATCGAAATCAGGAATTACAGTCCAATTTTTTCCGGTAATGTAAACATTGAAACAAACGCCATTGCTTATAGTTTTTTGTTCCTTTTGCTTTTGGTAAAAAAATATTTCAAGTTCATCTAATGACGCGCCGGAATTTATAAGTTGCTCCGCCTCCATAGCAACTTGCATTGTTGTATTTTCAGCATTTGCCAACGCGCCTTGTAAATCGCCACGAATTGTTTCAAGTTGCATTCTTCCAATTTCTTCAGTTTGATTGGAAGTCATTTGAAAAATCAAGCGGACATTCATTGCTATAACGCACATAAAAATTAAAGTTATCGCAATGATAATGAAAAAATCCGTGCGCCGCCCGCTTTTCAAAATTTGCCAGCCTTGAAAAAAGTTTTGATTAAAATTCATTGCCTCAGCCCTTCCAAATTTTCCAAAGAATTTTTCATATAGTATCACAAAAAAATTTTTGCTGAAGTTAAATAAAAATTAAAGTTATCGCAGTGAAAAAATCCGTACGCCGCCCGCTTTTTAAAATTTGCCAGCCTTGAAAAAAGTTTTGATTAAAATTCATTGCCTCAGCCCTTC
>CALGGV010000137.1 GCA_937915725.1 uncultured Selenomonadales bacterium | reverse complement strand
TACTGAAGGAAACGGCACTTTCAGAATCGGCGGCAGAAATTATGCAATTACCGGCGAAGATGACGGAGTTATTTTTACAACGAATGAAAGTAATTCTGTTGTAACGATTGATGAAGTTGACGGCGCAATTTCTTTTAGCGGCGATGCAACTTTGAGCGTCAACGGTTATGAAGTGGCGATTGATAAAGTTATTAGTTCCGGTGCTACAATTTCAATTTATGGCGGCTCTGAAGGAATTTATAATTTTTATGGGCTTGAAAACGGCGATTCAGTCAACGGCGATTTAAACGGCGCGGCTATTTCTATTCCCGGCAGTTCCTCAAATGTTGTTGTGTATATCAATGAACGCGAATATAAATTATCCGGCGATACTGACGGCGCAATTATTATCCCGAGCGACAGTTTAACTTCAATAAAATATCTTAGCGCAGATTCAACTTTTTGGGTTGACTCGGCAGGAACTTACAAAGTTACCAATGATGATGATGAAACTGTTACACTTGTTTTGGACGGCGCGGGAACAATCATATCTGATGAAGATGGCGTTGTTTACACTTACAACTCAAATTATTTCAGCCTTGATTCAACTTCAGATATTGATACAATTCTTAACACTATCGCTAAACAGCCTTCAAATTATACAAATTTAAAAACGCCGCTTACAACTTTTGATGCGGACGTTAATTACAATTTAAATTTAACTTTTTATCTTAACAATAAAAATTCTTCACCCGCAAATTATAATTTTTCTTCCTCAACTTACAGAAAAAGAATTTCACTTGAGGGCGGCGACCAAAATCTTACACTGAACAGCGCGGGCGATAATATCGTTGTTGTTACAGCCGCCGCCACCGGCAATAAAAATATTTCTTTAGGTACAGCCGGCGATAATGTTGTTATCGAAGAAACTTCAGCTGAAGTTACAATAAGCGCGGGCACGGGACAAGATGATATTGTTTCAAAATCTGATATTGTCGTAAAAACAAATGACAGCGGAATTTCAAAAATTACGCCGCTTAATGACGCCACAATTACTCTTGACAGTTACGGCGAGGAAGAATATGACAACGGCACCGGCGTTCAAACTTCACTTGGAAAAGTTATTAAGGCAGTAAAAACAAATTCAATTTCTTTTGGCGACGGTAAAGCGTCAATTCGTGGCGAAGGTACGGTTATTTTTAATTCGGACGCAGAATCAATCGGCTTTACTAAGGCGAATTTCTACGATATGACAGCTTATGACGGCGAAAATAACAGCGGCTCCCCAACAAAAGTTGCTTTTACTCACACGGCGGGCGGCGTTATCGATGTCAGCAGAAGTTCAGATAATATCGTTATCAAGGGAAATTATTCCGGCGATAAATCCTCAGATTATGAAGGCTCCCTTTTTGGCGGCTACGGCAATGATACTATTTTTGCGGGCGCGGGCGATATTATCAACGCAGGCACGGGCAATAACTTAATTGAACTTTCAACCAATCGCAGTGATGACGAAAATTCAGCAACAATTTTTATCACTGAAAAAAGTTCCAATAATACTATCAAAAGTTTTAAATTTGGCGCAGATTCAAGCGCAGATATTATTCAAACCGGCAAATATAATCTTAATAATGTAGCTA
Organism: uncultured Selenomonadales bacterium; assembly: GCA_937915725.1. Classification (GTDB taxonomy): domain Bacteria; phylum Bacillota; class Negativicutes; order Selenomonadales; family Selenomonadaceae; genus Quinella. The sequence continues at coordinate 23,697 of CALGGV010000137.1, read as the reverse complement.
TTGAAGATACGGACGTTATAATTTCGCTGAAAAACGCCGGAAATTTAACTTTAAAAGACGCCGTCGGAAAAACCGTACTTTTAGAAAATGATTTTGTTGATACGGCTGTAAAATTTCAATTCACAGATGATAGCATTTCTGTTAATGATACAGATGAATATTATTGGGCGACTGGCAGTGATGTTACTGTTGAGGTAAGCAGTAATTTTTCTGCAGACGCTGTCAATATTGATTTAACAAATTCAGATATACAAGATGAAGAAAATTTAAGATTCAACGGCGATATAAAAGTTTTGGACGCCGGAAATTTTGAAGGCAATGCAACGCTTACAGGCAATGATTCAGCTAATATCATTACGGCAAGCAAAGGCAATTCTACTTTGACGGGCGGCAAGGGCAATGATACTTTAATTGGCGGAAAGGGCGCAGATTTATTTTTATTTGCCGCCGGACACGGTAACGACGTTATTCAAAATTTTGACTTTGACAAAGATAAAATTAATACTGCCGCGTTAAATCTTCAAAGTATCACGACAGATGAAGAAGGCAACGCCTCTTTAAAACTTAGCGACGGTACGATTATTATTGAAGAGGCTGTAGGAAATATTTTACAGTTTGAAAATAATTATTTCAGCGAAACTGCAACTTTTCAACTCGGCTACGATAATCTTATTATTGCTAACGAGGCGGATTATTATTGGGCGGGCGGCAATAACGCCACTGTTTCGCTTGCAGGATATAGCGCAGAAAGTGTCAGCATAGATTTAACCGGTACAGATTTTGAAGATACTGAAAATCTTAAAATTTTCGGCGATGCCCAAAATGTTGACGCAAGCAATTACAGCGGCACGGTTAATATTATCGGTAGTCAAAAATCAAATTCCATAACATTGGGCAGCGGCGCGGCTTTAATAAAATATTCTTCAGGCGGCGGCAATGATACAGTTTTTGGCGTCAAGGAAAATGACACGCTACAAATTATCAACGCCAATTATTCAACTGTTCAAAGTGACGATGATTTAATTGTTAATGTTGGAAGTGGCTCCATTTTGTTAAAAGACGCCGCAAATATTACCTTGACGATAGGCGGCACAATCGAAGGCGGCGCGTCAAAAACTGTTGTTGGAACTTCCGGAAAAGATACAATTACAAATACCGTTGCAGGCGCAGTCATTACCGCACTTGGCGGCAACGATTCAATTTACAATATTGGAAACAGAGTAAGCATTGACGCGGGAACAGGCAACGATACTGTAGAAAACAGCGGCACAAATACTTATATCAACGGCGGCTCCGGCGACGATATTATTAATAACACTGCGCTAACTGTTACAATAGCGGGTGGCTCCGGTTACGATACAATTACAAATTCCGGTACAAATGTATCAATCAATGCCGGCGATGCTAACGATAAAATTTCAAACAGCGGCTCCAGAGTTACAATTATTGGCGGCAAGGGCGCAGATTCTATTTTTAATCAAGGGGATAATGTTTCAATTTCCGGCGGCGATAGCAGGGATTCTATTGTAAGTGACGGCTCCAACGTTACAATTACCGGCGGCGACGGCGAAGATATAATTTCACTTTCAAGCAGTAGTAAAAATGTTTTGATTCAATATCATTCCGGAGACGATATTGATAATATTTACGGAATTAGCGCGGGCGATACTGTCAAAGTTACCGGCGCAAAATATTCTTCTTTAAAAAGCGGGCAAAATATCAAAGTCAATGTTGGTACCGGCTATTTGTTGCTTAGAAATGTCGTAGGTGTAGATTTTAAATTGGACGGAACTTTAGAATCAGCAGATGCGGCAAATGTTTTAAAAGGAACGGCTAAACAGGATACTTTAACAAATGCTGAAGATTCTTTCATTATACAAGGCTTAGGCGGCGCGGATTCTATCCAAAACAGCGGCTCCAGTGTAACAATTATTGGCGGCACGGGCAACGATACAATTACCAATACCGGCAACAGTAATATTTATCAGTATGCAAGCGGCGATGGCAACGATACAATTTTTGGATTCACGGCTTATGACACTTTACAAATTACAAAGGGTACAATTAAAAGTTCACTTGCTACAGGTTCAGATTTTATTTTGTATATAGGCGCAGGTTCAGTTACTTTCAAAGGACTTGAGGGCGATGCAACAGTTAATGTTCTTGATGCTAAGGGCGTTTTAAGCACAGTAAAAGTTGGAAAACTCGTACAAGGAACGGCTAAGGCTGATGTTTTGGCTAATCTTAAAGACGGTTATCAAATTGAAGGATTCGCCGCAAATGACAGGATCACAAATTACGGAAACAAAGTTACAATTATAGGCGGCACGGGCAACGATACAATTACTAATCACGGCGAAAAAGTTGTTTACAATTATGCTACTTCAGACGGCAAAGATATTATTTACGGCTTTTCTTCAACTGATACTTTGCACCTTACAAAAGGCAAGATAACCGGTTCAGTTGTTAGCGGCAGTGATTTTATTTTGAATATTGGCGCGGGCTCTGTTACTTTCAAAAATATGGACGCGGGTTCTTATGTAAATGTAATAAATGCGGACGGCTCCAAAACTGTTTTCACTATTCCACGATTAGTGCAGGGAACAAGCCGAATTGATACTTTGTCGAACGATAAAGACAGATATTTAATTGACGCACTCGGCGGCGCAGATAAAATTACTAACAGCGGCTCCAACTGTACAATTATTGGGGGCAATGGCAATGATACAATTACAAATACCGGCGGTAAAAATCTTTACCAATATGCAACCGCCAATGGCAAAGATACTATAATTGGATTTGCGGCGAATGACACTTTGCAAATTACAAAAGGTACTATCAAAAGTTCAGTTGTCAGCGGCAATGATTTTATTTTGAATATTGGCGCGGGCTCTGTTACTTTCAAAAATATGACGGGCGGTACAGCTATTAACTTGATAGATTCCAGCGGAAAATCTTCAACTTTAACTGTTCCAAAAATAATGCAGGGTACAGCAAAATCAGATACTTTAACAAATACCGAAAAAGATTATGAAATTGAGGCGTTCGCCGGCAATGATTATATTTCAAACAGCGGCTCCAATGTTACAATTATTGGCGGCAAGGGCAATGATACAATTAACAATTCCGGCAGTAAAAATCTTTACAAATACGCGGCAGGCGATGGAAAAGATACTATAATTGGATTTGCGGCGAATGACACTTTACAAATTACAAAAGGAACAATCAAAAATTCAGTTGTTAGCGATAATGATTTTATTTTGGGCGTCGGTACAAGTTCAATCACTGTTAAAGATGTTGTCGGGCAAACAATTACTTTGATTGACGCCAAAGGAAATTCCTCTTCTTTCAAAGTTCCATATATTCACACTCTTACAGCAAAATCTGATTCTTTTACAAATGAAGATGCGGGTTATGAAGTACACGCGCTAGCCGGTAATGATTCTATTGAAAACTTTGCTAAAAATGTCACGGTATACGCAGGCGAAGGCAAAGATTATGTTTACAATATTGGAAGTAATTCTGTGATTGACGGCGGCGCAGGTAATGACGCTATAGATAATTTTTCAGATAACTGCACAATTATCGGCGGCAAGGGCAATGATACTATTACAAATAACGGTACAAAAAATGTTTATCAATATGCAAGCGGTGACGGCAAAGATACTATTGTTGGATTCAGCACAACAGACACTTTAGAAATTACCTATGGCAACCTTAAAACTACAAGTGTTAATGGTATGGACGTTATTATAAATGTTGGCAGTGGCTCCATTACGCTTGAAGATGCCGCCGGAAAAAATATTAATATTAAAAATTCTGCAGGAACTGTAACAACAACACTTTACAGCGGAATTTGGGAAGGAACTGCAAAGGCTGATACATATTCAAATTCTACCAGCAATTTAATTTTGAGAGGACAAGGCGGCAATGATACTATCGAAAATTACGCTGCTAATGTTGCGATTTACGGCGGCGCAGGACACGATTCAATTTCCGTTGATAAAAGCAAAAATGTTACAGTAATTGGCGGCGCGGGCAATGATACAATTTCCAACAGCGGCGGCGCAGTTCGTTATCAATATGCAAGCGGCGATGGCAAAGATGTTATTGTTGGATTTACTAAAAATGACACTTTGCAAATTACCGGCGGAACTGTTAAATCTGTTACTAAAACCGGCGGCAATACAATTATCAGCGTTGGCAGTGGCTCCATTACTTTGCAAAAATATACAGGCAATGTTAATCTTGTCGATAGAAAAGACGCCACAATTAATGTTAATGCGTGGTTTGCTGAAGATAATAATTTCATTACTGAAGATACAACGCTTGATTCTGTAATGGAAGATAAATTTGCTGTTACTAATTTTGAAACTGAAAATTATTCAAGCCTCGCGCAGGAGTCCACGCTTTTAACTTTCAGCAAAGATAAATAAAATCTAAAAAATTTTTACGTTACTAATTTTGAAACTGAAAATTGTTTTAGGATATGTTTATAAAAAAGATTTAAAAAATGGGCGCACAGGACGTGCGCCCGCAGATTGTTATCGCCGTGATGGCGATATAATCTGCAGTTTCTTTCTTTGCTAAGCGTTTCTTTCTTTGCGCCAAAGAAAGAAATGCGTTTTTCAAAAATAAAAAATTTTTAAAAATTGAAATTTGTAAACACGTCTTACCCTCGCGCAGGTTTCCACCCTTTTAACTTTCAGCGAAGATAAATAAAATCTAAAAAAAATTTTTACGCCGAAAAAAATCGGCGTTTTTTTTTATGAAAAATTCCTAACCTATAATCGCTGTGTTGCAAAGATTTTCTCAAAATTGTAAAATAGCGTTACAAGTCGAAAATCTTAAGCGAGGTGAAGTTTAAATGCCCCAAAAAAAATCTGCAACTGATACTGAACAAAAACCAAAACGTACTCGTACTAAAAAAACTGCCGAAAATGAAACTGAATTAAATCCTAAGCCAAAACGTACGCGCACTAAAAAAACTGCCGAAATTCCGCAGGTTGAAATTCCCCAAGCCGCAATTCCGCAAGTCGAAACTCCAAAACTTGCTACTCAACAGGTAAAAAGCAAAGAAAAAATATTTGCGCTGGATATTGGTACGCGCAGTGTTATAGGAATTGTTGCCGAATTGGAGCCAAACGGCAAATTAAATATCATTGCAACCCACCGCGAGGAACATAAAACCCGCGCAATGCTTGATGGGCAAATTCACGACGTGCCACAAGTTGCCGCCGTCCTTGAACAAGTTAAAAATGCACTCGAAGAAAAAGTTGGTGAACTGACAAGCGCGGCAGTTGCAGCGGCAGGACGCGCCCTTTATACTATGACTGCTGAGGCTGAAATGGAATTGCGCGGCGTCATTACCCTTGAACACCAAAATAATTTGGATTTTGCCGGAGTTCAACTTGCCCAGTCTCAACTTGCAAATTCTCAACTAATTTCAGAACAAACAAGTTATTATTGCGTTGGATTCAGCGTTATCAGTTACGAATTGGACGGAATTTCTTTAAAAAGTTTGATAGGACAGCGCGGCAGACTTGCAAAAGTAAAAGTCATTGCAACTTTTTTACCGCGTCAAGTTATCGATTCAATGCAAAGTGCCCTTCGCTATTCAAATTTGGATATGCGCGCCCTTACATTGGAGCCAATAGCTGCAATTAATGTTTTAATTCCACCGACAATGCGTCATTTGAATTTAGTTTTGGTAGATATTGGCGCGGGAACTTCCGACGTTGCAATTACAAAAGGCGGCGCGGTTATCGCTTATGGAATGGTACCAATAGCCGGCGATGAAATTACTGAAACTCTTTCGCAAAAATATTTGTTAGATTTTAACGTTGCAGAGGAAGTCAAACGCAAGGCGGCAAGCGGCGAAGACGGAACTTATACAGATATTTTGGGAATGACGCACGAATTTACCGCACAAGAAATTATTGATTCTATTGATGAAACTGTAAAAAATTTGGCGGACTCAATCGCTAAAACTATTTTAGATTTAAACGTAAATGAAACGCCGCAAGCAATTATGTTAGTCGGCGGTGGAGCTTTAACGCCCAATCTTCCAAAACACGTTGCCGCCGCTATGAAAATGCCGGAAATGCGCGTAGGTGTTCGCCGCCCCGATATGGTTGAAGGAATTATAAATATTCCACGTGAACTTTTTATGCCGGACGCTGTAACGCCGCTCGGAATTTTAAAAATCGCCACGATTAACACTTTGCATTTTTTGACTGTTTATGTTAATGACGAAGAATTTGCACTTTTCCATTTTCAAAAATTGACAGTAAGCGACGCGCTTTTAAATGCCGGAGTTCAACTTCGTAAATTGAACGGCAAGCCCGGTCTAGGTTTAATGATTCACATTGACGGCGAAAAGAAATTTTATCCCGGCAGCATGGGCGAAGTTGCAAAATTGACTGTAAACGGCGAAGAGGCAACACTTGAAACGCCGCTTGAAAATAATTGTCATATTGTGGTTGAAAGTGGCGCGGACGGCGTAACGCCCGTACTTAAACTCGAAGATGTCATTACAGATTTACCAAGTTTCAAAGTTAAAATTAACGGCGTCGAAGAAGAAGTTAAGGCAAAAGTTATAGTCAATGGTGAAGTTAGTTTAATGACGCGCGTTTTGCAAGACGGCGACGATATAAGAATTTCTTTGCCCTCAACTATTGGGGAAGTTTTGAGGCTTACCGGTTATTCACCTACCGGACAAAAAATCCGCTACAGATTGAACGGCAAAACTTTAAGCTACGTTTGCACGCCAAAAATTTTAATGAACGAAATGGAAGTTAAACTTTCACTGCCTGTTCATGACGGCGATAATATAGAATATTTCCCAAATGATACTCCAAAAGTTTCTGACGTTTTAAATATTTCCGGAATTAATGCATCAGTGAAAATTTATTATTCCGGCGATGAATATTACGTACCGACAATTACAGATTTAGATTTAATGATAAACGGCAGACCCGGCAATTTAAACACGCTGATTAATGACGGCGCAAGAATTGAATACAAAAAATTTGAACGGCGCGATATTACGGTTAGTGACGCGCTCCTTGCTGTAGATTTTAAGCCGCCGAATCCTAAAACCAGAATTGGATTTGAGATAAAAGTAAACGGCAACCCCGCAGATTTTGCAGATCCAATGCGTGAGGGCGATACTTTGGAAGTTATTTTAAAATCACAGGACGGCACAATTATTTCTTCAGACAGCACAATAGAAATTCCAATAAGCGGAGTTGGAGAGCCAATGACGCCGGAAACTATCAAGGAAATTTCGGAAAAGCGCAAATTAACCATTCGTGATTTTATTCGCAACGATTAAATTTTATTTTAGGATTCTTATGCTAATTTGATATATAATATTTTTGATTTTAAGGAGGTTTCAAAATGAAATTTTGGGAAAAAATAAAAAGCCGCAAGTTCAAAAAAACTTTAGCGGCAGTTGCGGCAAGCGGGATTTTATTTTTTGGCGCAAATAATGTTTCTGCTGCGCCTGCGGATAACGCGGATTTTGAATTTAGACAAGCATACCTTTCTTTAGCAAATGATATTCGCACGTTTGATCAAAGTATTGTTTTTTTCGGTACAACATTTCACGTTGATATTAGCAGTCAAGGACAAATTCTGCGCGATAATTCAATGAGAATGAGCGGCAACATTAACTGGGCTTATACAAATCCTACAACTAAACAAACTTCAAATAATAATATACCTTTCTTTATGACGCACTTAAACAACGAAATGATGTTGTATGTTCAACGCAACAATAAATGGAGCAGATTTATCTTGCCAAATATCCCGGCAGATTTTGTGGACGCTGTAAAATCAAATGATATTAGTATTCTCGAAGAAAATTTAAAAGCCGTCAAAAGTGTAGAAATTTTCCGCGATACTAATTCACAAGAAATTTTCAATATAACTTTGGACGGACAATATTTGGCTGAACGTTTGAAAGAATACGGCAAAAAAACCGACACAACTCAATTTTCAGCAGAGGAACTTACCGAACAAACAAATTTCTTCCGCAATTTGGAAAACGCTTTTCAAAAAACAGATGTAGTTTGCACGTGGACTGTTGATAAAGACCAAAATGCAACTTTAACCGCCGTAGTTGATTTAACGCCGGTTATGCGCGCTTATGCTGAAAGTGTCCTTGACGAGGCGGCAGAAGGCAAAATCACCCTTAGTGATGAAGACAGATTGTTAATGGAAACTATCGGCTATTACAGCGAATTTCATTATTCAATGAGTTCTTCAAAAATTACCAACACTCAAGCTCTTACACCGCCCGCTGCTGCAAGAAAAGCCGCTGTCAACAACAATATTTTTCAAGATTTCCTTAAGGATATGACAACTTCAGTAAAAAGAAATTAATATAATTTAAGATAAAATTTTAAAGGCGACCGAAAAATTTAATCGGTCGTTTTTATTTTGCGGCTATAAATTAATGCTGATTGAGAAAAAAATTTGCCCGTCAATTTCTGAAGAATTTTTCAACTTGACTTTGTGAGAAAGTGAATTTTTTAAGCGGCTAAGATAATTTTTAACGGCGTCCGGCGATTCTGAAAATCCTTCAATTTCAAAATTTTTATCGGCGGCTCTTATCTTTTCCAAAAAAATTTTACCGTCAGCAATTTTTCCAATTTTAACCAGCGCGTTGAATTTTTGAAAATTTATATCTTGTTCCGAAATTGCCCCGTTAAAACGCTTTATTTCGGCTGTAACGGCGTCAAAATCTTTTTTTAATATAAAAGTATCATTTTGAGAATTGAAACGCTCCTGAGCCTTTTGAGCGTGTGTTTTGGAAGAAAAATAATCGCCGGCAAGTTTTGCAGAAAAACCCGTCAAGGCGATTAAAAAAATTGCCGCCGCCGTCAAAGAAATTTTTTTAATATTCCACGTTGAAATTTTGATATTTAAAATGTTGGGGGATTTTTTATTTTTGACAATATCGGCGGCGAAAACTGCGCGATTAAATGGAGTTAGCGGGCGGTCTTCGTTGATTAAAATTTGTGGAAATTCGGTAAGTGCGCAAAGTGTCATAGAATTTTTTTCAAAGGCGGAAATATAATCTTCGACGGTTGACGCGGGCAAAGTCTCCATCCAAATTTCATCGCCAACTTGAATTGAAGTATAGCAGGCGTCTTTATTGGCGTGCGCAGTTGCCCAAATTTTTACCGCGTTTGCAATTTCATTGGCAGGAATATTTTTAAATTCAGTTTGAAAAGTAACAGCCGTGCCTTCGCGCAGTACTAATCCAATTTTTGAGACTTGCCAGCCGCGTTGGTTACAGATAAGTTTAATTTTTTCTGCAAGCTGAAAAATTGCGGGCGTTTTATCGTCTAAATCAATTTCAAAATTAAAATCTGCAATTTCAAGTTTATCAGTAAATCGCGCCAAAAAAATTTTTTCATTGTCATAGTAAACGCCCAAAATTTCGCTTAAATCTTCGCGAAAAAATTTAAAAATATCCATAAAAAAATTACCCCATTTGACAAGTATTAGGAAAAATAAAATTACAGGAACCCTTAGCAAGTTGCTTTTAGTTTAAGTTATAACACCCCACGCCGCCCTAGTTTTTGCCTGTGATTATTTGAAAGAAAAAAATGCCGACTTGTAAAAAAAAGAATTTATAAATAATTTATAAATATTAAGCTCTCAAAAATTCTTAGTCAAGAATAATCGACGCTTAGCAAGTTGCTTTTAGTGAAAAATATAACGCCCCGCGCCGTCTAAGTTTTTGCCTGTGATTATTTCAAAAAAAGAAATGCCGACTTGTAAAAAAAAGAATTCATAAATAATTTATAAATATTAAGCTCTCAAAAATTTTTAGTCAAGAATAATTGACGCGCCCAAATTAAATTGCTAGACTTAATGAAAAAAATTTGGAGGATAAAATTTTGGCTTTCAAAGATTTAAGAGAATTTATTGACGAACTCGAAAAAAGAAAACTTTTAAAGCGAATAAAAGTACCAGTCAACGCAGAATTGGAAATTACCGAAATTACAGACCGCGTTTCAAAGTTCAAAGATAGCCGCAATGTTGCATTACTTTTTGAAAATGTGCGCGGATATGATATGCCGGTTTTAATTAATCAATTCGGCAGTTATGAAAGAATGGCTCTTGCGTTGGGCGTTGAAAAACTTGACGACGCCGCCAATGATATTAGGGAACTTTTAAAACTGCCTTACCTTTCGCTGAAAAATCGTTCAAATATCGTTTCAATAATTTCAACCGGCAGTAAAGTTATAAATTTTCCAAAATATATAAAAAATGCGCCGTGTCAAGAAATTGTTGACGAAAGACCGAGCCTTGATAAAATTCCAATTTTAAAATGTTGGCCTCAAGACGGCGGGGCTTTTATAACTTTGCCGCTTGTCTTTACAAAAAATCCTAAAACCGGCAAAAGAAATGTTGGAATGTACCGCCTGCAAAAATTTGATTCCACAACAACCGGAATGCATATTCACATACACAAAAACGGCGCGGAAAATCTGCGCGACGCCGCCGAAAATAAAATTGAATGCGCCGTTGCAATAGGTACAGATCCAATTACAACTTACGCCGCAACCGCGCCCTTGCCGCGTGACGTTGATGAAATGGTTTTTGCGGGATTTTTGCGCCATAAATCAGTTGAGCTTACAAAGTGCAAAACTGTAGATTTAGAAGTTCCCGCGCACGCAGAAATTATTTTGGAAGGCTACATTTCAACCGACGAATTACGCTGCGAAGGTCCTTTTGGGGATCATACCGGTTTTTATTCGCTGGCTGATGATTATCCTGTTTTTCATGTAACTTGCATTACTACAAGAAAAAATCCAATTTACGCCGCAACAATCGTAGGCAAGCCGCCACAAGAAGATTGTTACCTTGCAAAGGCAACCGAAAGAATTTTTTTGCCACTCCTTCAACAAATTGTCCCGGAAATTATTGATATAAATATGCCGTTTGAAGGCGTCTTTCATAATTGCATTATAGTTTCAATAAAAAAATCTTATCCAATGCAGGCGCGAAAAGTTATGCATGCCCTTTGGGGAATGGGACAAATGATGAACGTAAAAATGATTATTGTTGTTGACGCACATGTGGACGTTCAAAATTTAAGTGAAGTTGCGTGGCGTGTTTTTAGCAATATCGACGCTGAACACGATTTAGAAATTGTTCATGGACCGCTTGACGTTTTGGATCATTCTTCGCCGTTGCCAAAATTCGGCGCAAAAATTGGAATTGACGCTACAAAAAGTTGGAAAGAAGAAGGACACCTGCGCGAATGGCCCGCTGAAATTGAAATGACGCCGGAAATTAAGGCGCGGGTAGATTATTTGTGGCGTTCACTGAATTTAGATTAAAAATTTATCAAAAAAATAGAATCCCTCCTAAAAACGGGATTCTATCGAAAAATTTATTTTAAACCGAGTAACTTTTCAAATTCAGTTTCACTCAAAATTTTAATACCAAGTTGTTGCGCCTTAGTAAGTTTGGAGCCTGCATCTTCGCCCGCAATTACATAATCTGTAACTTTGCTGACACTGCCTTTGACAAGCCCGCCGCGTTCCTCAATCAATTTTGTAGCCTCAGCACGTTTATAATTTTCAAGCGCGCCGGTAAGCACAAAAGATTTTCCGCGCACTGCGTCATTTTCTGAATCCTGCGCGACAATTTCAATTTCAGTAGTCAAGCCGGCGTTTTTGAGTTCGTCAATCAATTTTAAATTCGCCTCCTCACTGAAAAATTCAACAATATTTTTGGCAGTAACTCCGCCAATATCCGGCACGTTTTGCAATTCGTCAACAGTTGCCTTAGAAATTTTTTCAAGACTGCCGAAATAATTTATTAAGTCACGCGCCGCCGCACTTCCAACACCGAAAATCCCCAAGCCCGTTAAAAGTTTTGCGGGCGAATTTTTTTTACTTTTTTCAATAGCGGCTAAAACATTATCGGTTGCCTTTTCACGTCCAAAAATTTTTTGTTTGATAAGTTCTTCGCGCAGATTTTTTAATTTGTAAATATCAGAAATATTTTTTATAAAGCCGCCGTCAATCAGCGCGGCAACTGCATTTTCGCCTAAGCCTTTAATATCCATTGCCGAGCGTCCGACAAAATTTAAAATGTGATTTTCCAACTGCGCGGGGCAATTTGGATTGATACAGCGAAAATCGGCGGCTGATTCTTCCCTTTCGAGTTTGTGACCGCACACGGGGCAATTTTCCGGAAATTTGAAAGGAATTGAATCGGCGGGGCGTTTTTCAAAATTTACGCCGCGTACTTTTGGAATTATTTCGCCGCTTTTATAAACTTTGATTGTATCGCCAATTCTAATATCCAGCGCGTCAATAAAATCTTGATTGTGCAAAGTGGCGCGTTCAACTTTTGTCCCGTTCAAAATTACGGCGTCAAAAATCGCAGTCGGAGTGATTCTGCCTGTGCGCCCGACACTAAGTCCAATTTTTCTTAAGACAGTTTCTTTTTCGTCCGGCGGGTATTTGTAAGCCACAGCCCAACGCGGAAATTTGGAAGTTGCGCCTAAAGTTTCACGTTGGGCGAAAGAATTAACCTTAACCACCGCGCCGTCAATATCATATTCCAAATTTGCACGATAACTGCCAATATTTTCAATCGCCGCCCAAACTTCCTCAAAATTCTTGCAAACTTTGTATTCGTGAATGATTTTAATTCCGTTGCGAATCATAAAATTATAGGCGTCGGTGTGGCTTGTAATTTCCACGCCTTCAATTTTCTGCAGATTGAAAACGAACATTGATAAATTTCTTTCGGCAACAATTCTGCTATCGAGTTGACGAAGAGTACCGGCGGCGCAATTTCTGGGATTAGCAAAAGTTTTTAATCCCAATTTTTCTTGACGGGAATTAACGGCGGCAAAAGTTTTTTTCGCCATATAAACTTCACCGCGAATTTCAAAATAATTTGGCGCGTCAACAAGTTTTTGAACAACATCAGAAATGACGCGGGCATTTTCAGTAACATCTTCGCCCAAATTTCCATCACCGCGAGTAATAGCTTGCGAGAGTTCGCCATTTTCGTAGCGCAGAGCAAGCGATAAGCCGTCAATTTTTTCTTCGACAACAAATTCAACTTCGCCAAGTTTAGAAATAGTATCGTTGACAAAATTTTCAACTTCGGCGCGGCTGAAAACGTCTTGCAGTGATAACATTTGTACATCATGCGGAATTAATTTGCCGGCTGTACGTTTGGCGTTGCCGCCTACAATTTGAGTTGGTGAAGTTGCCGTGATAAATTCCGGAAATTCCTTTTCAATTTCTTTAAGGCGATTCATTAATTTGTCATATTCATAATCTGAAATTTCCGGCGCGTCTTCGTCATAATATTTTTTATTGTGATATTTAATTTCTTTGCGGAGTTGAATTAATTCCGCCTTAATTTTTGCAATATCCATTTTGTTTAATCCTTGTTTGGTAGAATAAAAAATTTAAATGAATGGTACAGAGGCGCAAAAGGCGCGCCAAATTTTTTGAAAAAGATTGAGACGCCCGCCGCACTCCGTTTTTGCTTGTGAGTTTAGGATTAGGTAACGTGAGTAAACGCGGCTGGAACTTTGAATTACTTTTTGTTTGACGCGAAAAACACAGGCGGGCGCGGCACTTTTTCTTTGGTACTTGCGCGGCTTGCAACGCAAGGCGTGCTCTTTAGTACTTTTTTTGCTGTAGAAAAAAGAAAGTACATTTAAAATAAAGAATTTTTAACATTTATAAATTAAAAAGATTTTACAAAAAAAACTTAGCCTTTAGAAATAGGAGCAACAGTAGCTTTAATTTTTCTTTCGCCAATCGCCGGATTAATAAAATCAATCGTCAAATTTTCGCCCTCAACAACCATAACAGTACCGACGCCCCATTTTTTGTGAATGAGTCTATCGCCAACTTGCCAATCAATAGCGGGAGTATTTTCAGTTTTGGAATTAGTAAGAAAAGAAATTTTGGATTCTTTCTTAGGCGGCGCAGGATTTTTATTTTCAGAAATAGATTGACGATAATTTGAACTGTTTGTATTGCGTTCAGAAAAACTTGAAAGAATTTCAGCCGGAATTTCTGCAACAAATCTTGAAATGTGCGATTCATAGGAACGCCCAAAAGTTCGACGTTCAGACGCCGCAGTAAGATAAAGTTTAGTTTTGGCGCGTGTCATTGCAACGTAGCAAGCGCGACGTTCTTCCTCAAGTTCAGTTGAAGAAATCATTGAAATTGAATGCGGCAAAAGTCCTTCTTCCATACCCGCCACAAAAACTACCGGAAATTCAAGCCCTTTTGCTGAATGAATCGTCATTAAAGAAACGCGGGAATTTTCTTCATCAAGTGAATCAATATCTGTAATAAGTGCAACATGATTCAAAAAATCTTCCAGTGTAATATCAGAATTTATTTCATCAAATTCTTCTGCGCCATTGACAAAGGAGCTTAAATTTTCTATGCGATTGAGATTTTCCTGTTTAGTGCCTTCTTCGCCTTCATTAAGCGACGCCAAATAACCGGATTCTTTCAAAACTGCATTGATTAACGCGGCGATAGGCAAGCCTTCACGCACTGAAGAAAAAGTTACAAGCATTGAGGTAAATTCGTGAAGTTTTTGTTTACATTTCGGCGAAAGTTGCGGAACTTGCGCCAATAAACTTTCAGAATATACCACATCAAAAATCGCAAGGTTCCTTTCTGCCGCAAAATTTACCAAACGTTCAAGATTTATTGGACCAACACCGCGACGCGGTACATTTACAACGCGCAAAAAACTTATATCATCACGCGGATTAACAATCAAGCGCAAATAAGCCAAAATATCTTTAATTTCTTTGCGCTCATAAAATTTTATATTTCCAACAATAACATAAGGAATATCAGTTTGCATAAATTTTTCTTCAAAGGCGCGGGATTGTGAATTTGTGCGGTAAAGAATTGCAATATCACTGTATTTAAAATTTTCGTACGTTATTAACCTGCGAATTTCACGCGCAGTAAACGCCGCCTCCGCCTTATCTGACAGGCAATGAATAAAATTAATTTTGCCGCCGGTTTCATTTTCTGTCCACAGATTTTTTTCTTTACGATTGACATTATTTGCAATGACGCCGTTAGCCGCACTCAAAATATTTTTTGTGGAGCGGTAATTTTGTTCAAGCTTGATAACGGTTGAATCGGGATAATCTTTTTCAAAGTCCAAAATATTTTGCATATTTGCGCCGCGAAAACCATAAATCGATTGATCCGCGTCCCCTACCACGCAAATATTTTTGTATTTTGCGGCAAGCAATTTCGTCAATTTGTACTGCGCCATATTTGTATCTTGATATTCATCAATCAGAATGTAGCGAAATCTTTCTTGATACTTTTCCAAAATTTCCGGGTGTTTCTCAAAAATTTTTACCATTATAAAAATTAAATCGTCAAAATCCAGCGCGTTAATTTGTACCATTTTCTGTTCATAAAGTTCATAAATATTGACGAGTTGCTTTTCAAAATCCGAGCTGTCCTCTTTTGTAAAAATCATTTCACGGTATTTGGCGGCGTCGATTAATTTATTTTTTAAATCTGAAATAACGTTTCCAGCGTGTGAAAATCTTTCGCCTTCAAGATTTAATTTTTTTATACATTCGTTCAAAATTTTTTGACTGTCAGTCGTATCGTAAATCAGATAATTTTTTTTGTAAGTGCCGGTAATTTCAATTTCAAATCGCAAAAGTTTAGCGCAAAGTGAATGAAAAGTGCTCAACCAAACATCTTTAGCTTTTTCGCCAATCATTTTTTCTGCGCGAGTCTTCATTTCTTTGGCGGCTTTATTGGTAAAAGTTATCGCCAAAATATTGTAAGGGGCGACGCCGTGCGCCAGCAAATTCGCAATTCGGCAAGTTAAAACCCTGGTTTTGCCGCTACCCGCGCCCGCTATTACCAACAACGGACCTTCAAGGCAATTTACTGCCTCTTTCTGTTGAGGATTTAAGCCCTCAAAAATTTTTTCTTCACTATCCAAAAATATTTCCTCCTCGAAAAAATCTTTCCCCAAAAATCAGTTACGTAAAACTTTTTTTAATTCTTCCATTAATTTTGAAACTTCGATAGGCTTTGCAATGTGTCCGTTCATACCGGCGTTGTAAGCGGCTTTTATATCTTCGTCAAAAGCATTAGCCGTCATTGCTAAAATTGGCGTGGATGCTAATTTTTTATCCGGCAGTTGACGAATTGCCTCCGTTGCCTCGTAGCCGTCCATTTCCGGCATTTGTATATCCATCAAAATTACATCGAAGTAACCGTAACCTTTTTCTTTTAGAGTTTTAATAGCATCTTTGCCATTTTCAGCCGTTTCAACTTCAAAGCCGCTCATTTCCAAAATCGCCGTTGCAATTTCCCTGTTCACGTCAATATCATCTACCAGCAAAATTTTTTTACCGGCTAAATCTGAAATATCATCTGCAGGTTTTTCATTTTGAAGTTTGCGCCCGACGGCGTTTAACAAAGTTTGATGAAGTTCCGAGCGAAAAACCGGCTTGTTGCAAAAAGAATTGACGCCCGCCGCCAATGCCTCTTCTTTGACTGAAACCCAATCATAAGCCGTCATTAAAATTACAGTTGGTTTATCGCCGACAAGTTTGCGCAGTTGTCGAACAACTTCAATTCCGCCTAAATCCGGCAATTTCCAGTCTATAACGTAGACGCCAAAATTTTCCCCAATTTCGCCGGAATGTTTCGCACGAAGTACAGCCTCTTTGCCGGAAAGTGTCCAGCTGGGTTTCATACCAAATGACGATAACATTTTTGCTACGCCGTCGCAAGCGTCAAAATCATCATCTACCACAAGTGCGCTTAGCCCTTTCAATTCGGAAATACTAAAATCTTTGTCGTCATCTTGGGCGATTTTAAAATTTGCCTTGACAATAAATTCTGAACCTTCGCCGGGCGCGCTTATAACTTCAATCGTTCCGTGCATTAAGTCAACAATTCTTTTTGTAATTGCCATTCCTAAGCCGGTACCTTGAATCCCGCTAACTGTTGCAGTTCTTTCACGAGAAAAAGCCTCAAAAATTTTGGCGGCAAATTCCGGCGTCATTCCCATACCGTTATCTTTAACTCTAATTTCATACGCGCCGTAACCTTCAGGGGCGTTTTTGTGTTGTGAAATTTTTACAAAGATTTTCCCGCCGGCTTGAGTATATTTAATTGCATTTGACAAAAGATTCAACAAAACTTGATTTAAGCGCAATTTATCGCAGATAATATTTTCATTCGTGACGCCGACCGCGTCCATAAAAAGTTCTTGTTGTTTCGCCTCTGCCTGTCCAATTATGATTGTGTTTAAATCGTGCAAAATTTTTGGCAAGCTGCAAAGTGATTCATCAAGTTCAATTTTGCCGCTCTCAATCCTTGACATTTCCAAAACATCATTAATCAGCGAAAGTAAATGACTGCTTGACGCTTTAATTTTTGAAAGATATTCTGAAACTTTTTCAACGTCAGTAACATCTTTTAACGCTAAATCAGTAAATCCAATGATAGCATTCATAGGAGTTCTAATATCGTGACTCATTGACGAAAGAAACGCAGTTTTGGCGTGGGATTTTTCTTCGGCGGCGAGTTTTTCTTTTTCAAGCGTAAGATTTTTTTCACGCGCAAAAATTTCGGTGTAGTTGACGTAAACAAAAATATCAGCCAAAGTTAAGCCGTAAAACAGCGGCAAGTTAAACATTTCGCAAATTATAAAAGCTAATGGAAAAGCCGCAATTATAGCCGAATTTTCAAGCCGTTCTTCAAAAGATTTTTGGCGGTTGTGATAGGAAAATGAAAGCCACGCGGCAACGGGGTACAAACAATTTAGAAAAATCATTAACTTCCAAAGTGCGCCGAATTTTACTGAAAAATTTTCAACACTAAAATATAAACCTGTCAGCGGAGTTGTTAAAAGCAACAGAATATTTAGCAGGAAAGGTAAAGCTATCAGCATTCGTCGTTTTGGAATTTTTAAATCAGCGGAATTTTGATAAAGTTCCAAAAAGAAAAAAATTTTGAACGCGCAAAAAGCCAAAATCCCAAAATTTAAAATATTGACAAAATAAATTGCTGTATCGTTATTTGAAACAAAAAACCTACTCGCGCAGGCTACAAAATATGCAAGTTGGATTATTAAAATTTGCGTGAAAGATTTTTGCAGGGCAGTTTCATTAAAAACCGTCCTTTGTTTGTAGAGTAAAATTGAAATTGCCGCCGCACAAAAGGCGTTGGCATAAACATAATTAAGCTCCATAATCTTAATTCCTAACTACGGCGTTAATATATCAATATGCAAAATTTCCCCGTCGTCAAGAGTCAAATAATCTTGATTAATATCGAGAATTTTTTTGCCGTTGAGAGAATCGCCAATTTCAAGAATCAAATTTTCACTGTCAGAATTTTTTTCATCTGAAATAAATTTTTGAATGAGTGCAGATTTTTTATTGCCAATAATAGCAGTGCCGCGCAGAATAAATTTTTCAGCGGTTTTAACGGGAATCTGCGCGACAGGCGGCGTAATATTTGGCGGGATAATTACAGTTGGAATTTCCGGCGGCGGTTGAATTATTTCTTTTTGTGGAGTTTTGAAAGGATCGTAAATGTATAAATCGTCCGAATTTGCGCCGCGTACGACGTTAATATTTTTATCGGCGGTTGAAACGGCGGCATTTTTTACCGTGATAATTTTTTTATCAGAATCAGTCGGTTTAACGTTTTCGACAGTTTCAACGGGCGCGGGATTTTCAGAAAGATTAATTTCTTCGCCGACAGAATTTTCATCAGTGAAAAATAAAATAACCGCCACAATAAAACAAATAAAAACCGCCGTAAAGCGAACTTTATTTTCTTTAATTTCAGCCAGGTTATTTTGCCAAATTTTTTTTAGTTCGTCGTCGAACATTATTTAAACTCCCAAAGTAAAAATCGGTAATTATAACGAAAATTAGGCGCATTCAAAAGTTTTTAGGTACTTTTATACAAAGATAAAAGAAAAGCCCCGCCACGTTGAAATTTTCGCCCGTTTTGGCGATTTTAAATTTGTTTGTTTACAAATGGAAGATTAGAAGGCGCGCAGGACGCCCGCCGCACTCCGTTTTTGCTTGTGACTTTAAATTGCGGTAACGTGAGAAAACGCGGCTGGAATTTTAAATTACTGTAACCTTAAACGCGAAAAACGCAGGCGGGCGAAAGATTCTTTCTTTGCTAGGCGTTTCTTTCTTCTAAAGAAAGAAATGCCGACTTGTTAAGTCTTAAAACTTTAAAAAACTCCTAGCCCCTAATCCCTATTAATAGCAGCACTTACGAACGCACTAAAAAGCGGGTGTGGATGATTCGGACGGGATTTTAATTCGGGGTGGAATTGACAACCTACAAACCACGGGTGCAAATTTTTATCAAGTTCAACAATTTCAACTAAGCTGTTATCCGGCAAAACTCCGGCAATAACCATACCTTTTTCAGAAAAAATTTCACGATATTTATTATTAAATTCAAAGCGGTGGCGATGACGTTCGCTAATTTCTGAAATATTTTGCGCGTCACCAAAATAAGCTGCGGCAGTAAAAGTATTTGGCGTAACTTTGCAAGGGTACGCGCCAAGCCTCATTGTGCCGCCTTTGTTTATAACTTTCAGTTGAGAATCCATCAGCGCAATTACGGGATTTTCAGTTTCAGGGTTAAATTCAGTGGAGTTTGCGTCAGCGAAATTGCAAACATTTCTTGCAAATTCAATAACCGCGCATTGCATACCTAAACACAATCCCAAGAAAGGAATTTTTTTAATTCGAGCAAAATTTATCGCCTTGATTTTTCCCTCAACGCCCCTATCACCAAATCCGCCGGGTACTAAAATTCCTTTGCAACCGCTGAAAATTTCTTCCAAATCAGTTTCCGGCGATTCAATTTTTTCTGCATGTACAAATTTCACATTGACGGCGGCTGAATTATCAATCCCTGCGTGGTGCAACGCCTCGACAACCGAAATATAAGCGTCCGGCAATTCTACATATTTTCCTACAACTGCAATTTTTATTTTTCGTTCAAGGTGTTTAATTTTGTAAACCATACGCGCCCATTCTTCCATTTTTGCGGGCGATTGCGGCAGGTTTAATTTTTCCAAAACAATTTTATCAAGCCCTTCATTTTGCATAATCAAAGGAACTTCATAAATTGTTGACGCAGTGCGATTTTCAATTACTGCATCTTCGTCAACGTCGCAGAAAAGGGCGATTTTCTTTTTCATTTCACGTGAAATAGTTTGTTCAGTGCGACAAACTAAAATATCAGGTTGAATACCAATAGCGCGCAATTCTTTAACGCTGTGTTGAGTAGGTTTAGTTTTTAATTCGCCCGCCGCGCCGATAAATGGAATTAAAGTAACGTGAATATAAATTGTGTCATTTTTGCCGACTTCTTTTTTGACTTGACGAATTGCCTCAAGGAAGGGCAAAGATTCAATATCGCCGACAGTTCCGCCAACTTCAGTAATGACAACGTCCGCTTTATCAGCCTCTGCAACGGCGTAAACTCTGGCTTTAATTTCGTTTGTAACGTGCGGGATAACTTGAACGGTGGAGCCGAGATAATCGCCCTTGCGTTCCTTGTTTAAAACCGTCCAATAAACTTTGCCGGTTGTGGTATTTGAATTTTTTGTAAGGTTAATATCAATAAATCTTTCGTAATGTCCCAAGTCTAAATCTGTTTCCGCGCCGTCATCGGTAACAAAAACTTCGCCGTGTTGGTAGGGACTCATTGTACCCGGGTCAATATTTATGTAGGGATCAAACTTTTGAATTGTAACTTTAAGCCCGCGACTTTTTAAGAGTCTGCCAAGTGCCGCCGCAGTTATGCCTTTACCGAGCGAAGATACAACTCCGCCTGTCACGAAAATATATTTAGCCAAGAAAATTTCTCCTTTGCCGAAATTTTAACTTTTAGAAAGTTAGCCGCTATTCTTCTTCAGTTTTATCAATTTTTGAAACAATAGTTCTGCTACGTTTTGTTTCCGGCGGATTCCATTCGGAAAGCCCCCATTTTCCCTCATTCATATATTCAAAGCGACTGTCCATATTAATCATAGTGTAAACTTCAGAAATTGCCGCCGCCTCATTTTGCAGGGATTTATTTTTCTTTTTGAGAATATCCAAAATTAAAGTTCTGTAATAAATAGGATTATCTTTGCCGGATTCAGTCAAAATTTGGTACGCCAAATCAACCTCTGATATATCTTCAAAATTTTTAGCCATAAAAAAACTTCCTTTCAGTCATTTTTTTTAAGGACTAGGGACTAAGGATTAAGGACTAGGGATTTTTAACCCTTAACCCTTAACCCTTAATCCTTAACCCTTAAATAGTGCCGCCGAAATTTTTCAGTGAATCAATCACAACAACGCAATTTGGCTGAACATTTTGCATAACGAAAAGCATTTTAGATTCAGGAATTTCAACGCCGCCGCCCGTCCACGTTTTTTTATCGCCTAAGCAGTGCAAGAAAATTGCAGAACCTTTACCCGCTGTGCCGTTTTCATTGTAGCTGATATTCAGCGCGTAGATATATTGGGGATTAAATTCAATCAAATGTTCACTGTCATTTTTATTAAGCGCGGGAAAATCTTTAATGTTTACCATTTCATTATATTTGTAATTTAAATCGCCGCTCCAATAAATATTTTCATCAACTTGCGTATAGGGAATTTTGCAACCGGGATTTTTGGCAATTCCAAACGCCTTTGTAAAGTGAAAAGTTCCAACGGGCGTTTTATTATCGCCTTCTTTAGTTTTGCCGAGCCCGTTTTTGCCGATAAAGCCGGGCGTAGTCATAATTTGTTGCCAGTTGCCGTCTAAATCTTTTTCGTGCATAGAAATCCAGGCTGTAGTTTTTTCGCCGACCTGCGCGACGATGAAAAGTTGAGTGGCAGTTTTTGCGGCAGGAAGATTTTTAATCCATTGCGGCGATTGTTCAGCTGAAACTTTATTAATCAAAAAAAACTCACCACCAAAATTAATGCAAGAAATTTTTTTTACATTTTTAAAAACTCCCTAATTCTTAGCCCCTACATAGAAGTTGGAGCAGAAACGCCCAAAAGATTCAACGCGTGCTTGATTGTATGCGCGGTAATTTTTACAAGTGCTAACCTAGCCTGCGCAAGTTCAATTTCAACGCCAATAATTCTGCAGTCACGATAAAAGCTGTGGAATTGCGCGGCTAAATCGTAAGCGTAACGGGCTATTCTTTGAGGCGCAAATTCGACAGCGGCTTTTTCAATTTCGGCGGGGTATTCAAAAATTTTATTGATTAAATCAATTTCAGAATCAGTTACGAGCAAATTAAATTTTGGCGCGTCAACAAGTTTCAAATTATTTTCTTCAGCCTGCCTAAAAATGCTGCAAATTCTGGCGTGCGCGTACTGAATGTAATACACGGGATTTTCACTGCTCTGCTTTTTGGCAAGGTCTAAATCAAAATCAAGTTGACTGTCGATTGAACGCATTAAGAAAAAATATCTTGCCGCGTCCGTTCCAACTTCTTCCATAAGTTCGCGCAGGGTAATACTTTCGCCGGTACGTTTGGACATTTTGACAAGTTCGCCGCTGCGATACAGTGAAACCATTTGCAAAAGTAAAATTTTTAAATTATCGGCGTTAAAACCGAGCGCACTCATTGCCGCCTTAACCCTACAAATGTAGCCGTGATGATCCGCGCCCCAAAGATTTATCATTTGACTAAAACCGCGTTCAAATTTATCTTTGTGGTAGGCAATATCAGCCGCCAAATAAGTTGGTACGCCATTTTCACGAATGACAACGCGGTCTTTGTCATCGCCGTATTTTGTGGAGGCTAGCCAAAGTGCGCCGTCTTTTTCGTAAATTTCGCCGCGCTCGCGCAAAACTTTTACGGCGTCGTTAATTTTGTCTGAGTGTAAAGTTCTTTCGCTGAACCAAACATCAAATTCAACGCGGAAATTTTTTAAATCTTTTTTGAGTTCGGCGAGTTTATCGGCGTAAGCAAGATTTTCAAGAATTTTAAGGCGTTCACTTTCCGACAAATTCAAATATTTATCGCCGTCGCGTTCAATGATTCTATTTGTGGTGTCAAGAATATCTGCGCCGTGATAGCCGTTTTCCGGAAATTCAACATTTTGTCCGAAATGCTGAAGATAACGTGCATTAACAGACTTTGCAAGATTTTCCATTTGGTTGCCGGCGTCATTAATGTAATATTCACTTTCGACGTTATACCCGGCGGCGCGCAAAATATTTACAATAGCTGAACCTGCCGCCGCGCCGCGCCCGTGTCCGACGTGCAAAAGTCCCGTCGGATTTGCGCTGACATATTCAATTTGAATGGGAATATTTTTTTTGTTGGGGAGTTGTCCAAAATTTTCTAAGCCGTCAAAAATATTTTTCAATTCAAGGTAAATTACGTCCGGCTTAAGATAAAAATTCATAAAGCCCGCGCCCGCAATTTCAATTTTTTCGAGCCAGTCTGCCGAAATTCTGGATTTAATTTCTTCAGCAATTTTTTTTGGATTCATACGAAAAATTTTAGCTGACTGCATAGCAAAATTTGTTGAAAAAT
This sequence comes from uncultured Selenomonadales bacterium, assembly GCA_937915725.1. GTDB lineage: Bacteria > Bacillota > Negativicutes > Selenomonadales > Selenomonadaceae > Quinella. The sequence continues at coordinate 96 of CALGGV010000137.1, read as the reverse complement.
CGCCAAACTCTTTTTTGGGCGGCACTTCCAAATTTACTTCCGGCAAGTTATCGGCAGTTTTAAAAATTCCGTCAGAAATTGCCGCGTCAACCGCAG
>CALGGV010000136.1 GCA_937915725.1 uncultured Selenomonadales bacterium | reverse complement strand
ACTGTTGGTAATTTCTTCAACATTAATTTTTAATTTGGTACGCCCTCTTAAAGCCGTAACAATGGTATTTGGTTTTTGTGAAGACTCTACCGAAAGTACCGCAGAATTTTGTTTTTGTTCACGAATATAAACGCTGTCAACAATACCGAGCGAGCGCAAGTCATTAATAATTTGCTGAAGTTTTGAATTGTTTGTAGCTTGAATTGTAAAGTTAATGCTCTGCGTAGCTTTTGCACTGAATTTTTTAAAAGTTTCAGCCAATTTTTCAGCGGCGGCGGCAGAAACATTACGCAAACTTTCATCTTTTGCGCGTTCTTCAGTATTTCCGACAGCTGAACCATCCGTGATAAAAGTTCCAACAATTTCGCCGGTATCGTATTTGAGAACCTCAACTTTCAAGGTAGATTTACAATTCTGAAATTTGGTTTCTATCATAGGACCTTCAGGATTAGGTACGAAAACTGAATTTTTAATACTGTTGCACTTGCCGAGTACCAAATAATCAGCGGCGTTATCTTTGCGCCCTTGAAAAGTACCGTTATTGGCTAAATTCCACAAAAAATTAGCGTCATTCAAGGCGGCAACCATTGAACTGTTTAAAATGTGCGAAAAATTCATACCGGTAAGCTTTTCATTAAGAAAACCTTCAGCCATTTCATAGCGCGCAGTTTTACCGTCTGAAATATCAAAAACCAAAACTGCAATGCGCGGATCGTTGAGTTGCATAAGCATTGTAATTTCATCAATCAGTTTGTCGTCCGGCGTCGTGTCAACGTCAATTTTGGCTTGAACGCGGTACAGTGAATCGCTAATTTTTTCTTCAGCAAGAATTTGAATATTTTTGATATAGCCTTGCGATTTTTTGAAAACTTCGTCCAGCTGAATCCTTAAATCTTGCATTAGCGTTCGTGAATCAATGTACGTACCTACCACTTGTTCAACCGCCAGCCTTGAGGCGTCGCGCAGAGCCTCATTTTTGTCTAATCCCATTCCAACTACGGTTACTTCCTGCGCCGCAACGTTGCCAAATGAAATACAGCAAAACGCTACAGCTGTTGATAAAATTTTTTTGAACAAAATTATCACCTCCAAAAATTAAGAACCTCTCCAGTATCCCCTAGCATTTGTAATATCTGCCGTCCATCATCTACTTAATATTAAAAAATATTACACCTCACCCATTATTAGGCATTGTCAAGTTATATTTCTATCTTACAGTACAAAATCTTTAAAAATTAATTCTCCATTGCAAATTTACAAAAAAAACACCACCGTATATTACTTACAGTGGTGTTTTGCTTTTTTTTTACTGTGCAAAAATTGACAGCTCCAAATACTCAAAATATAATTTTTAAAAATTTTGAGGAAAGGAGTTTTTTTGTGACTGAAATAAAATTGAATTCTTACTCAACCGTTACAGCGAAAATTTACGCTTATACAAAGCCCGGCGTTTCCTATCACGAAGGTTATTTAAAAATTGGCTACACTGAAAGAGACGTTGACACAAGAATTAAAGAACAAACTCATACTGCCGGAACACGTTTTAAAGTGGAATGGGTTGAATTTGCGCCTTTTGATGAAGAAAAAAAAATCCAACTCAAAGATACAGATTTTCACCGCTACTTGTTGGATAAATATAAAATTGAACGCGATGCAGATTATCTTGAGTGGTTTAAAATTTCGCCCGCCTTAGCAAGACAATATTTTCACGAATTTAGCGCGGGTAAATCTAGGGCAAAAAGCGGAATTATTGAAAAAAGTTACAGTCTGCGCGAGGAACAGGAAAAAGCTGTAAATTTGACGCTTGAATATTATCTTGACGAAAAAACGCCAAAAGAATTTCTGTGGAATGCTAAGCCGCGTTTTGGCAAAACTCTTTCAACTTACGATTTTATTTTAAATTCGGACGCCAGAAAAATTTTAATTGTTACAAATCGCCCCAGTATTTCCAATTCGTGGTATGAAGATTTTTTTGATTATATTTCGTGGCGTAAGGAAAATTTTCAATTTGTAAGTACAACTGATTCTTTGAAAAAGAAAAAAACTTTGAGTTATGAAGATTATTGCAGTTTGTACAAAAATTCGCCAATGGTTGCCTTTGTAAGTTTGCAGGATTTAAAGGGCTCCAAATATTTTGGCGGCGATTATGACAAATTGAAATGGATACAGGATTTAAATTTTGATTTACTGGTAATTGATGAATGTCATGAAGGCGTTGACACTGAAAAAACTGACGCGGCACTTGAAAAAATTCACAGGGAATTTACTTTATTTTTGTCGGGCACGCCTTTTAAAGCACTTGCCGATAAAAAATTTCGTGAAGATCAAATTTTCAAATGGTCTTATGAGGACGAACAAAACGCCAGAATTAATTGGAGCAGTGATAATGCTAATCCTTATGAAGATTTACCGCGCATGAATTTATTCGCCTATCAATTTTCAAAAATTTTTTTCGACGAAATTAATATTTCAATGTTTGAGAATGACGAAAATAATAAATCCTATATCCTAGATTTAAATGAATTTTTTGAAACTGACGGCAAGGGAAATTTTTTGCACAAAGAGGAAGTTAAAAATTTTCTAGACGCACTCACAACTTTTAAAAAATTTCCATTTTCCACTGAAAAACTTCGTGAAGAACTCAAGCATACTTTTTGGCTAATGTACCGCGTTGACGGCGTTAAAGCTATGGCTAAACTTTTGCAGGAACATAAAATTTTCAAAGATTATAAAATTGTCATTGCCGCCGGTGATGGTAAAATTGATGAATCAGCCGAAATTCAAAATGAAATTACCAACGAAAAACTTAACAAAAAAAGTTTCGACAAAGTTAAAGACGCTATTGCAAATTACGAAAAAACTATAACTTTAAGCGTTGGACAACTTACAACCGGCGTTACAATTCCGGAATGGACGGCAGTTTTAATGTTGAGCAATATTAAAAGCCCCGCGCAATATTTACAGGCGGCTTTTCGTGCCCAAAATCCTTGCACTTTCAAAATCGACGATAAAACTATTTCGCGCAAAGAAAATTGTTATGTTTTTGATTTTTCGCCCGACCGCGCCCTTGAAATTTACAGCCAATTTGCTAACAGTTTAGGCAGTGGTACAGATGAAGAATCCGTTGAAAAACTTTTGAAATTTTTTCCGATTTTCGCCGAAAATAACGCAGGGGAAATGGTTGAACTCAACGCTACTGAAATTATGTCATTGCCGCAAAAATTATCCGCCGCACAAGTTGTCGATAGCGGCTTTATGAGTAACAATCTTTTCAAAAATATTAGCCGCGTCTTTAATACTCCAGCCTTCAAAAAAATTATCAGAAAAATTAACGGCGATAGCGATATTAAATCTAAAAAAATTAAAATCAATAAAAACGATACGCCGACAAAAACTAAAACGCCGCCAAAAAAAATTTCCGGCACGCCCGATGAAATTACTATTCAAATTGTTCAAAATCTGGAAAATGACGGCTACACAATTTCAGCAACCCTTAAAAAGAAAATTTCTGAACTTGTCAAACAAAATACCGACGCCGCCGAAATTCAAGAAAAAATTATCGCCGAAATTGCCGCCAAACAAACTGAAAACGATATACGCGACAAACTCCGCAATTTCGCCCGCACAATTCCAAGTTTCATTATGGCTTACGGCGACGATAACTTGAC
>CALGGV010000135.1 GCA_937915725.1 uncultured Selenomonadales bacterium | reverse complement strand
GCGCTTGTTGAAAGGTACCGGCGGTAATGACAAAGGCTCCAAAACTTTAATCAACGATAAAGACAGATATACAATTGATGCTATTGGCGGCAATGATTCTGTGATAAATAGCGGGGATTATGTAAGCATAAGCGCGGGAGCCGGTAACGATACAGTCAATAATCAAGGCGATTATGTGACAATCGAAGGCGGCGCAGGTACTGAAGTTATTTATAACAGCGGGTTAAATGTATCGATAAATGGCGGCGATGGTGCAGATTTAGTTTCTATATTCGGCACGGCGGCTAATTGTACGATATTGGGCGGCGCGGGTAACGATACAATTTACAGTAACGGCACAGGTAATGTATTTTTGTTTAGCGGTAATGTCAGTGAGGGCGATAATGTCCTTAGCGGATTTAGCAACAATGATACAATTTATATCGAGAGTAGCAATACCACTGTTACTGATTCTGTTGTTGGCGGCAGCCCTCAACTCACTTTATCCGAAGATTCAATTTCTACTACCATTTTGCTTAAAGATTTTTCCGGAAATAGTTTTAAATATGTTCAAGGCGCAGCTACTGCGGCTAAGGATTATACTTTATCCGGAGGCTAAGACAATGCGGCAGGTAGGATTAGCACTAAAGCAAATGACAGTAGATGAATTAAGCGAAAGAATCAGCGTAATTTATTATGAGACAGAAAGAAACAATCGCGGGGATATAATAAAAAGAGAAGAAAATGTGCGTTGTATGGTATGGGCAAAAGTTTTGCCACTAACAGGAAAGATAGAAGATACAACGCCAGAAAGAATAAATACTGTAACTTATCGGATAACAATAAGGTACAGGACAGATATTTTGCCGGACGATGAAATAATATGGCGCGGGCGTAGGTTGAAAATAACAACCGCGCCTTATGATTTAGAAAATCGGCGGACGTGGTTACAATTTGAATGTATGGAAGTGATAAAAGATGGCTAGGCGATATAGGGCAGGGAAAGTAAAAGCAATGTCTTTGGAAGGCGTTGAAAAAGCAGTACAAAAACTGCGCGAGAAAGGCGAACAAGTTGTAGAGGCGGCAAAATTAGCGATAAAAAAAGGCGCAAATACGATATATGAAGACGCGAAAAGCCGTTGTCCAGTAGATACAGGCAAATTGAGAGATTCATTAAAAAATACGGCAGTTGCAGAAGGCGCGGCTTATGAAATAACTGCAAACGCCAAAAATTCCAAAGGTGTACCTTACGGAAAATTTGTAGAATTTGGCGTAAACGGCAAACCATTTTTTTATCCTGCGTTCGATGCACACGTTGACGAAATAAAAGACGATGTTAAGAATGCAATTCAAGGAGCAGTAGGAAAGGTCAAATTATGGAAACCTGCGAGTTAGAAGAAATGGTATATTCAGCACTAAAAAACAATTCGGAGATGATGGAACTTTTACCAAAAGGCGAAAGTTCCATTTTTCATTTCAAGGCTCCATCAGTGTATCCGGATTTTCCAATTTTGGTTTATGGGCAAATTTCAGACGTACCGACACTGCACGGCGATAATCGAGAAAAACTACATAGGGTAACAATAAGGATACACATAATCACAGGCGAAGGCGATTATGCCGCGCTGTATTCGGCGGTAAAAAACATAATGGGAGAAATGGGATTTACGCGGGTACAAGCAACGCCGTTTATAGATCAAGATGGAGTACGAATGATGATAGCAGATTTTAAAATTGTAATAGGAGGTTGAAAGTTATGGCGATAATCGGATTATCAAAGTTGCATTATGCAAGAATGACAACAGCAGATACAGCGACAACCGCGCCGGTGTATGAGACACCGAAACGCCTTATTGGAGTGAATTCAGTGTCAATCAGTCCGGAAAATGACGAGGCGAAACTTTATGGGGACAATATGGCGTTGGATACAAAAACAAACACACGGGAGCGCACAATGACACTTGAAGTAGCGCGTTTGCCATTGGAAGACCAAGCGGCACTTTTGGGGTATACGTATGATTCAACAACAAAAAAACTGTCAGTACTGGGGGACGCCGCCGCGCCGAATGTAGCGATAATGTATGAAGAAGATACAGATGAAGGAAAAGTATGGTATAAATGCTTTTATAAAGGGAAATTTGCGCCGTCACAGGAAGATTCAAATACACGCGGCGAAAGTTTAGAGTACGGCTTGCATTCGATAGAGGGGAAATTTGTAGCACGTTTGGACAATAAAAAAGTATATGAAGTAAAAGAGGCAGACGCAACAGATACAACGACAGCGACAAGTTGGTATTCAAGCGTCGGAGGGGCTTAAAACTGGGCAAAATATTGAAAATAAGGCAGGGTTAAAACTTTTTACGATACTTTTGCCAAATATCAAAATAAAGGCGGTTTTTAGGCAAAATTACAAAGGAGAAAGAAAAATGAATAAACCTACAATCATAATTAATGGAAAAGAAATTGAAATGCCGAGAATGAAAGCCAAACTTTGGTCTACAGTATCAAAATTGGTTGAAGATAGCAAAGGCAAAATGAAAGATGATACGGTTGAAAAATATTGCGAAGTTATCGCCGTTGCATTTGGCGTGGAAAAAGAAGAAGTTGTAGAAAATTTATACCTTGATGAAGTCCTGCCAAAATATACTGAAGTTTTGGAAACGTTGACTGATATGCTTTATGCAAATTTCAATAAAAAAAACGAAACGGCAGAGGCAACGGAACAAGCTTAACGGCATATGAAGGTGTATTGAGCTGTTATCTTTTCGCAATGCGAGAATTTAACAGCTCTTTTGCCGAAATTGACAATATGTATCTGGATGTACTTTTAGATTTAATCAGCGTTTATGACAAGATTAACGAGGACACGTCCAACAAAAAAAATAAAAATGCTGTAACCTACAAAGTCTTAGATTAAATCTGCGCGAAAGGAGAAAAAATGGCGGGAAATAATGATTATACTTTTGTTATCGGATTAGATTCATCACAATTTGACAGCGGTTTAAAAGAAACTCAACGCAAATTGAAGGCGGCAATGGAGCAGTTTGAACGCGAAAAAAGCCTTGTAAAAATTCGCGCAGATATAGATATAGCCGGTCTGGACGCTACAACAGATAAAACAAAGATTCTCGAAATTCAAGAAAAGGCTTTAAATGATACGCTTGACCTGCAACGGCAGAAACTACAAGCCGCCTCTGCCGCTTACAATTTAACTGCTGAAATTCAAGGCAAGCAAGCCGCCTCCGCTCAAAAGTTAGAATTAGCGATGGAGAAAGAGCGGCTTAAGGTTGTACAGCTTGAAAAAGAATTAGAAAAATTGGAACGTTCGGCAACCGATGTTGCAGTAGATATAAAGGTTGACGACAGCAGAATTGACATTCCAAAAATAGAAGTTCCCGAAGTAGAAATAAAAGTTAATACCAGCGGAGCCGAAAAAGAAATAAGGAACGCGGGAAAAAAGATAAATTCCGAGATAGATAAGCTGTCTAGAGAACAAACTTTAATTCAGTTACGCGGGCAGGTACAACTGGAAGGATTAGATGAATCAGCAAGTATCGCAGAAAAAGTAAAACTGCAAGAAACTGCACTAACTGCACAAATAGACCTGCAAAAAGAAAAGATAGCCTTACTGTCAAAGAGTTATACAGATTTAGTGCAAGCTCAAGGGCAAAATTCCGACGCCGCGCAGATAATGGCAGTGCAGTTAGAAAAAGAACAGTTGGCAATGTTGCGCCTACAACAACAGACAGCGGATTTATCAAAGCAACAAGAAATAGCACTCGGAATAAACTGGGAAATGCTGGGGTTGATTGAACCTGCGATAAAAGGTATTGACCAGATGATAGCGGCAGGGCGCACAATCCCTATTCCCCACGCAAAAGTAGCCGCTGCCGCCGCTGTTGCATTGTCAGCTATTGCAGTTGGAACTAAAGAGGCTACCGACGAATTACGCGAAAATAATCCTGCACAAATTTTAGCTGAAGATTTCAAGGATATTGAACCTGATATTGCTGAATCATTTGCAAGAATAAGCGATGGCGCGGCACGAACTTCTCAAGATATAAGAAATAGTTTTGAAGAATCAGCAGAAAATGTTTCGTCAAGTTTAGAGACAACGGCTGATTCATACACAGATTATTTTGATGACGCGCTAAGCATTATTGAGATACTGATAGCAGATACTGAAAACTTAGGGGACGCGCTGGGCGTCGTAAATGACCGACTGCCTTATTTTAAAACAGAGACTGGGCGAATTGCGGCAATAGGTGTTGGACTAAAAAAGACCTTTGACGAATTATCGGAAAGTGCAATAAAGTTCGCACAACCTGCGGTAGATGGCTTTAAAGAAGTTAGAGAGCAAGCTAATGAGCTGTATTTGTCTTTGTCCAAAGCGCAAGAAATAGGCAGTTTTATTAATTTATCAGGCGGGGAATATGATGACGTACGAGACTATATCAGGGGAATACAAGATGCCGTAATAAAAGGCGGCGGCGCAGATGACCCTGAAGTTTTGGCACTTGAAAAATATGGCGTGACAATTCAAGACGCCAAAGGACACTTGCTAGAATTTGATGAGGCACTCGAAAACGTCTATCAAGGTTATTTAAAAGCAAAAGAGGCTGGCGAGGCTGAGGCTTATATCATAATGACCAATGGACAATCTATCCACGACGTGGCAACCTTTTTGGAAAATTACGGCAAGGCGAAAGAACGCGCTAATCAGATCAAGTGGAGTACTTCAGATTTTGCAAGTTTGGCTGAATTATCTACCAATTTAAAAATGGCTGAAGTACAGGCTGGAGAATTTGAAAGTGCACTTTCCGGATTAGCGGTTCCTTTGGCTAATTTAGCCGCCGAAAGTAAGTTTGAGTTTTTTAAGACTATAACAGGACTTATCGAAGAAAACCGCGATACAATCCTGTTATGGGAATTTGCGGCGATTGAGACTTTTAAAAGCGGCAAACAGGCACTTATAGATTTTGCAGATTCAGCAATAGATAAAATAAAAGAGCTGAATGACAGTTTCGGCATTACTGATAAAATAAAGGGCTTTATTGGAAGTCTAGATGAAACTTTTGGAGTTACCGATAAGTTCAAAGATTTATTGTCATCTGATACCCAAACTGACAAAGATAGTATTTGGGATAAAGCACGAAAAGACCTTGACGCTTACAACGCCGCCAATGAAACTTCGCGAGAAATAACGAAAAAGAACATAAAAGACGCTGAGGCACTAAGTTATAGCTTAAACAGGATAACAAAATATAAACAAGAAATAGCAGATCTCAAGATAGATTTACAATTCGGCGATAATGAATATCAAAAATCTTTAGCTAGACTTGAACAATGGCGCGAAGAAGTCTTAAAAGACGCCCGCTACTACGAAGATGAACAAAATATCATTGCCGAAGAATATGCACTCAAAAGACAACAGATAGAACAACAGCACAATGAAGAAATAGAACAGATAAATAAAGAAACGGCAGATATTATCTATGAGGCTACACATTCGGAATTTGAAAAACAACTGCGCGATATTGAAGAGTGGAAAGACGCGCAGTTGGAAAAGGCGGCAACGGCAGAGGACGTAGCGACAACTATAACAAATGCCGCACTTAAAGAAACACAAGCCTTTGAACGTGAAATGGACAGAATCAAAGGCAATACTCAATCATTGCAAGAAAAGATTTTCGAGCAGACACACTCACAACGCGAAGTAGATATAATGAGGGCGCAAAAACAACGTGATGAACTTTTAAAAGATAATCCTGCTGAAGTAGTTGACCAGTGGTACCAAAACGAATTATCCCTGATACGGAACCGTTCAAGGGGTAACTATAGATACAAAAAAAGACCAAAACTTAAAGAACCTAATTTTGCTACTCCAGATTTTTGGAGAGATATTCAACAAGATACCACTGATATAGCGCAGAAATACGCGGACGATACTGGCGTTACCGAAAAATTAAACAACGCTTTAAAATCACTAGAAGAATCTGCCACAAAACTGCCGCAAAATTTTAATTCTCTTGATTCAGTAAATGCAGAAATAACTAGAACCCTCGAACAGACTAAAGATTCTTTTACCGAATTGAGTGGCACGAGTGATTCTTTAAATCAGTCTTTTCAAGCAGTAAAAGACGCAGGGGATATATTGGGCGATACGTTCGGGAAAATGGTGAAGAATATATCCGAAAATAGCGAAAAACTTTCCAAGTTACAGTCTACACAAAAAGATTCCGGCTCCAATAAATCCCTTAATCCTTCAAAATTGCAACCAGCGACAACTAATGATAATAGCGATTTAATAAATCAATTTTTAGATGGTACACAAACAGTAGGAAAAATAATATCATTGCTAGGCGCGGTAATAGAGGCTGGCTCTGCAGGTGCGGCAACTCCCGCCGCTGTTCCTATGATGTTAGGCGGCGCAGGGCTTGAAATTCTTGCAGATATTGCACAACAAGTGTATAACGCCACAAGCGATTCTGCGCCTACAACTTCAAATGCCCCGACTAGCTCAAAAGATTTTCAGCAAAAGATACAGGATTTTAACTCGGCTGAAAATCTGCCGACTTTTGAGGCTTTTAATTTCGGCTTAGAAAATGCTACTTCTGCACTTGATTCTTTTTCTAACTCCCTGCTGAATTTTAATGCTCCGGCAGGAGATAATTTGCCGCAAATTGACACAAGCATTTTTAATCAAATGACACAGCAACTTTCCGAATTAACCCAAACTGCAGGGATTATCGCCCAAAATGCTAAAGAAAATCAAAAACAACAACCGCCGACCATTAATATCACTGTAAATCCTAACATTAATTTAGGCGGCGCATATGTTTTTGACAATGCGATGAAAAACCAACTTACAAACGATATTACAGACAATGTTGCAAACGCTGTTACAAGTGCCGTTCAATCTGCTACTTCTAAAAGCAATTACGGCTATTCGGCTTAAAGGCGGTGTTGCTATGATTTTCATAAACGATATTCCGTCCCTGCGCGATTCTGATTCTGACGATGATTTATTGATTGACGACAGAAAAGAAATTGTTGAACTGATTAACGGTACTGCCATTCAAAACGGCGGTAAATTTTTTGGCGGATTTAAAATCACTTGTGTTTTTTCGGCAGATAATTTCAGGCAGATTTTAAATCTGTGGCTTGCCAATACAACTGTTTCTTATACTGATAAAGCAGGTGTTACTTTTTCAGGCTTAACTTTAAAATTTCAGAAATTCCGCCGCGTTGATTCTTTTCACGCTTACGTTCGCGCAGAGTTTGAACTGATAAAAGCACAGAACAGACAAGTAAATATATCAGAACTCGGTTTTTAAATTATGGAGGTGAAAAAATGGCAGACCCGCATTTAAATTTGTATATGAATAACCCTACAGCGGGCGGTACAGACGGAACTGTTATATCCACTGAAGATAGTTTTACCGCGCCGCTTAATTTTATTTTGGACGGCGCACAAACTGAAACTCAAATTGCAAAATTAGCTATTCGCGCAGAATCCGGCTATAAAACATACGGAAATACGGTGATTCAAGACTACAACGACACAAAAGACCGCTGGAAATTAAGTTTGCAGAGTGATACCGGCTGGGCTGATTCAATTACTTTTACAGATACCATTACAAATTCTAACCTTATTTTTTATGCACAGGCGAAGTCGTTCATTGAAGAAGTCGCTCAGAATGATAAATCTGTAAAAATCTTTGCTCAAGCTATTGTTGTTGAGGATTCTTGATATGGCTGTAGAATATATTAATCAAACAGATTGGCGGTATGAAAATTTCGGCAACGCTTTATTGCTTGATATTGCGAGCGGTACTACTGTTACAGATTTAGATACAGACACTTCAAAAACCGGCTCTGCTTTTTCTTGTAGCGTTGCTGACAATATTTTTGGTCTTCCTGCTACTACCGAAATTTGGGCTAAGTTTGACGTTTTTTTAAATGACGGCGGATACTTGCAAGTTCAAAACAGGCGCAAAGCAAATTCTACTTATTATTTTTGCGGCGTTAGAATTAATGGCTTGGCTACTGCCGCCGCCAATCGTCCTATTTGTGTTTTGTATGGCAACATTCGCAGTTGGACTATTACTACCGGCGTTGACTATACAAGCGCAATTCATAATCAAGTTCTTGTCGGTTTTCATACTGTACTTTTGCATTTACTTTCAGATTCGGAAGATGGCAAGGTTGAAATTTGGATTGATGATGATTCTGCTCCATTACTCACATATTCCGGCAATGTCAACTGGGGAGACCCCTTCGAGAATTTTTATATCTACACAAAAAATACAAAACAGCTTATTTCAAACGTTGTTATTTCTAATCAGCAACTTTATCTCACGGACAACGCAACTATCATTGGTTACAGTTATTTAAAAAAGTTTGACACGTCAAGGCAGGTTAATAACCGCCTTTTTGCCATTGATGAAACTAAAGTACTTCTCCAATTCGACGATGAAAATAATCCTGCATTTGATTCGGCGGGCGGCAAGTGGACTTTCTTTGACTATGAAAATAATCCTGTACAAGATTTTGCCTGGTTCCTTACTGATAACGCGCCTTTCAATAAAGCCTGTAATTTTAACGGCGATTGTCAACTTAAAAATAATTCTCCCATTGCTATAACAGGTAGACCTATTACTGATGAGATGAGTGCCCATAGCCTTACTTTGGATTTCTGGCTGAATATAGGTTGGTCTGAAGACCCTCACGGTATTTTTGAAATTGTTGCTACCGAAGGGAAAAAAAGTTTAATCCGTATGTACTGTAATGGTTACGATTATACAAATGACGGGCACTCTATCATTGTTAAAATTCTCAATGCTAACAATGAAACTAAAACTTATTCTTTTTTTGTTTCCAGCTACGAATACCATCATTACGCCTTTGTGCTTGATTATAGCACTCACGATTTAACTTTTTATCTTGACGGCTCTAAACTTTTTAAGGTTTATTTTTATATGTGGGATTCTATCAACATATCTATTGGTAAAGTTTCCAATATTGATGGTTATCTTTGGGGCACTGTAGACGAATTTAGACTGATTGACGGGCTTGCTGTTTGGACTGGTGATTCTTTCGACGTGCCAAATGAGCCGCAAGGCTTTTTTAAATTGTATCAATACTACGACACTTTCAGGCAGATTTTTCGCCGCGTAAATCTTTATGCTGATACACTTATCAAAATTCCACACCAATTTATTATTTCGCCTGCTGAAGGTGGGGTTTTTATTGCCGGTACTGAAAATGCTGATATTGAAAGTTTAGAAATTTCACTTTCTGCTCAACAGCTTACCGACCAAATTACATATGCTACAGTTAAAGATGTTGACATTATGGAAGAAGTCAAAGGGCAATATTTAGACTACAAATTTAATGTGCGTATAGAAGAATTGAAAAAACAAGGGATTTTAAGTACCTGCAAATGTTGCTCCGACGTTGACGCAATACTATATACCCAACTTGACTACAAAATAAAAGGAGCCGAACGTGTTGGCGGAATTTATGCTTATATGCTTGATGATGGTATAGACCCTAGCAGACCCAGAATGACCCAAATAAAAATGATGGAAAAACCTAAAGCAAAGGCAAGCGCACACATTGGCAACGTTGCAAGAGTTTTGGGCAAACAGTTAGTAGCGGCTTTTTCTGATTTTGTGAGTACGCTTGAAACTGAACAATCAGGAATTACTTACGGCGATATAATTCGTGACCTTTTCGGCTGGACTTCAAGACTGCCGCATATGCTGATTAACTGTTACATTCGTGATGATAAATTGTACGCCATTCAGCGCGGATACGAACAAAACACTATCGATTTAACAGACTGCGAATATACAATTCCTATAATCGAAAAAACGCTAATTCGTACCGCGTGGGGTAACACTCCTACTACCGTAAATCAATATTACTGGCAAGCTGTTGAGGGCGGCGCACTGCCGGAAAGAGAAAAAGACCCCGATGATGACGAACCAGATAATGAACCAGAGGAACCTGAAGAAGAATCAGACCCTTTGGAAGGCTTACCATCAACAACAGTAATAAAAGAAGATGATACTACCACTGTAATAGATTACACTTATAACGGCAAAGGAGCTGTAACCAGTGTTGAAAATACCGTTTATGAGGACGGAGAATTTGCCAGTGAAACAGATACAGATTATGATTACGACGACGCCGGCAGCGTAATAAGTACCGTAGCCAGACGTTATGAGGACGATGGCGGCGGTGGCAGAGAATATGTAGGCGAAACTGTTTCTCGGAATAGTTATGATATGGTGGGCGACCAAAAAAAATTGACAGGTGAGCTAACCGTTGAATATGACGAAGACGGCGAAATAATCAGCAGTAGGTCTGTTTCACACGGCTTTATACAGGGACAAACTCATTTACAGAGTAATAGTAACGGCTCTGCCAGTGGTGCTACGACAAGTTCAACTCCTGATGTAAGGGGGTCTGAATACGAAAAAGCAAAATTAAAAAAATCCAAAGGCGACAGAATTAATGATTCTTTTGACAACTGGGACGGGTGGTACACATACGGCGAGAACGGGCAAAGAATAGCAATACTCGGTTTTCAGCAAGTTGCAAGCCCTGTTGACGCTATTTTTCTTTATGATTCTTCGTTCCCTGTTGACGGCGCAGAGGCTTTGCAAGATTTAACCAACCAACTGAAGTGGCTTAATCGCAAAACTCAAGAAACTATTTCTTTTGATTTGTACGATTATCCGCACGTTATCGACTTTAACGACAAAATCATTTTCAACGGCAATATTTATTTTTTGGAAATTAACACAATTATAAGAACGCCGAGAATTGTGAATAAACAATCTTTAACTTTAGTGAGGTGGTATTAATGAGCGCGTCAGCCAGTATTTCTCGTATGCAACAAGCTATTATCGCTTACATTCAAGCAAATATCCCAAAAGACACAAACAAGGCGCGGCTCGGTACTGTCAACGGTAACCGCGTTACTATCGGTAATAAATCTTACCCCTACACCCCTGCTGTAGATATGTATTTCGGCGACGGCTCCCAAGTTTATTGTATATTACCGGATAAAGGCAACCGAGCCGCTGTGGTAGGTGTTCGATAATGTCATTTTACCC
>CALGGV010000134.1 GCA_937915725.1 uncultured Selenomonadales bacterium | reverse complement strand
GAACGTCAATTACTTATCCGAAAGAATAAAAGAATTGCAAATAAAAGTTTTGACGCTTGAAGGAGTATTGGGAATAACAAACGCCCACTTTTTCGCTTTTCTCAAGCTTGCCGTTTCAGATTTAGGATATTCGCAAAAAGAAATAGAAGATAATTATTTGAAGAATATTCCTGCTCTCGAAAATAATTTCAACTCCCTGCGCGAAGAAATAGAAAAGCAGATTCGGGCAAAATTAAAGGAAGAAAAGCAAGATGAAAATCATAGCGGAAATAACACCAGTACCATTGGGACGGACGAAGATTAACACTCAAAATAAAGGCAGATACTTAGACGCAAAAAGCAAAAAATTTAAGCAGGATTTTCAGATATTATTGCGTGTGGCTTTTAAGCAGCAACCATTAACCGCGCCGCTTGCACTTACTTTGCATTTTTACAAAAACGCGGAACCTACTTCAAAAACTCGATACGGCGATATTGATAATTTAGAAAAAGCGGTATTGGACGCTTGCAACGGGATTCTGTGGCTTGACGATAGGCAGATAGTTGAAATGCACAGCTACAAGCACAAGGGCACAGGTAAAATTATTTTGGAGGTGATTGAAAATGTGGATTAGAAATGAAATTGGCAACTACATAAACGCTGACAACGTTTATGATATTAAGATTAGCTCGCTTAAAAGTGGCGATGTTGGAATACGTGTGGGTTTTTCCGGAACTGAATATAACTATATTGCAATGTTTAACACAAAAGAAGAGGCTCAAGAATATCTTGACAGAATGATGAAAGTTGTCGGCGAGAAGATTTGGGAAGTCAACAAAGAAGATTGGGAGTACACAGGGCATAAAAAAGACCGCAAAGAGAAAAGGCGCGGAGGCAGTTAAAAATGTGGATTAAAAGTGAAGTTGGGAAAAATATTAATTCCGACGAAGTTTGCAGTTTCCATATCAGCCAACTTAGTCGCGGCGAATTTGCGGTAACGGCAACTTATCGCGATAATCAATATTGCCAAGTTGCAATGTTTTCGCACAAAGAAGACGCACAAAAATTCTTGGACAGAATGATGGGAATTGTCGGTGGAAAAATTTGGAAAATCGATAGGACAGATTGGCATTATACCAGTCACAAGAAGGACCACAAAGAGACAAGGCACGGAGGCAGTTGAAATGAATTGCAAAGTTGCAGAGGTCGGTG
>CALGGV010000133.1 GCA_937915725.1 uncultured Selenomonadales bacterium | reverse complement strand
AAGAGACAAGGCACGGAGGCAGTTGAAATGAATTGCAAAGTTGCAGAGGTCGGTGTCCGGCGCAGAATTTATCTTGACAGTATCGAACAATTACCGGATTTTAAAGACTTAAAGCTTGTTGCAAGGTTCATTCACATTGACTCCGACGGAACTTTTATGGGCGTCCAGTACGCGCTGTATTTTCCCACCGCTACTTTTACCGTTGAAACTGACAACGAACAAGATTTACGCGCCGTTTTTGATTACCTTGACCAAAAGATTAAAGCTGCGGGCGTTAATCCCAAATTCACTACAGGCACTCTTCAAAATTTTGACGGTGAAGAATCTGAAACCTTCACATAAAAAAAACAACAAGATTGGCGCAATATGCTATTGCTGATGGTAAAACCAAATAGCATTGGAGGTGACAGAATGTATTTAAGATTGCCAGATGGCACACGCCACAGAGTGGGCAAAAGAACTATTTTTGAGATAGTGCTGATAACTACAGACTGTGACGCGGAATTGAGAATAAGGACGCCGCGCGGTAAATTTAAACACGTCAGTTATCACGCCAGCAAGGAAAAGGCGGAGCAAAAGTTAGCAGAAATTAAAGCGGCGATAAATCGCGGCGACAATGTTTTTTGTGTGTAGGAGGTTGGAAATGACATTTAAATTTGACCGGATAATGGAAATGATGGCAGAATACATTGAGGGCGAAATTGAAGGGCGCGACGCTGAAATTTTTAGCAAGGTGGAATATTTTTATAATGGATTGCAAGAAGAAATAATGAAAGACCGCTATTACTACGCCACAGTTGAAAGGGTACTCAATGGCTTTCAAGTTGTAAGTGTCGATTCTGTAGAGCAGGAAGAAAATTACCGCGCCTTTAGCAAGGTTAAGAAAATCGACGTGGCTTGGATAAGCGCAAATGTCGGCTTTTACTTCGGTATGGTTTGCGCTGAAAATGCGCGTTTGCATTTCTACGAAAGGAAGGTGCAGTTGGAAGAATGAAGTTTTGCAAAGGCGCAAAGTGAAAATTATTTGGTGGTGATAGTTTGACTGCGCGAGAATTTTTGAAACAATCAATGAAAATCAAATGTAAGCTTGACTGCGAATTGGAACAAATTCAGAATCTGAAAGATTTGGCGACCAGAATAACGCCTGTTATTAGCGGTACTCCTTCTGTTAGCAACAGTTGCCAATCAAAATTAGAATCTGCGATTGTCAATCTGCAGGAACAATCAAACGTGCTCGGAGAAGATGTTGTTAAATATTTGGAGATACGCGCCGAAATTGCCGATACGATAAAAGCTGTTGTAGACGATAACGAAAGATTAATATTGGAATATCGATATTTGACTTTTCGGACGTGGCGCAAAATCGCCGCCGCTATGAATGTTTCCTTGCCGCGCGTTTACCAGTTGCACGAAAAAGCCCTACAATCTTTTGAAAAAATTTTTTCGACTCCAACAAAATTATAGTGAATTATAGTAAATTATATCTTGACAAAGGGGGTATGATATAATCGTAGAAGTAGACAAAAAATAAAAACTGCCCTGCAAAGCAAGCCCTGTCCCCCACGTAGTGGGGAAGGGTGGGTGGGTACGTGGTAGAAAAAAGGCACGGTAACGTCAAAAAAAATTTGAAAACTTAAGGCTAGGCAAAAAAAAAAGAGAACCCCGCGCAAAAGCGGGGTTTTTTAGTGCAATATTTTAGGCGCAAAATCGGCGGCGCAGTTTTAGGAGGCGTTTTTATGAAAGATTGGCAAATTGATATGGCTATACAAGAAATAGAATTTCCGGATTTTGAAAATAAATTGAATAAAGAAGTTGCATTGATGAAATTTAAAGCAGTGGCAGCAGTAAATATTTTGCAAACTGCTACTGATTTTGGAGTTGCCCCTAAAGAATTGTATGAAGATATAGGCGATTGGTTGTCTTCATTCATTGAATAAAACATTGCTGAAAATATTGGAGGCGATACAAAATGAAAGGCGTTGATGTCAGTATTTTTAACGGCTATGTAGATTGGGAAAAATTAAAATCTGCAGGAATTGACTTTGCTATTTGCCGCTCTTCATACGGCAAGAAACATTTTGATGAAACTTTTGCAAGAAATGTTGAAGGCGCACATAAAGCAGGGCTTATTTGCGGCGCGTACCATTATTCCTACGCCTTGACGCCTAATGACGCCGTGCAGGAGGCGGATTATTGCAAGTGGTTGATTGAAAATAGCGGGGTATTGCTTGAATTGCCTGTGTTTTTTGATATGGAAGATGGCGACGGCTATAAATCTTATTACGGCTTTAATTTCAGCCGTCGAAATGTAACCAGTATCTGTAAAGCTTTTCTGGACAATATCAAGCCGTTAAACGCGGGAGTTTACGCAAGTTACAGCTGGCTTGAAGATTTAATTGATTGGCAAAGTTTGAATTGCCCTATCTGGAATGCTCAATACTACAGACAAGATTTTTTCAAAGGTTTTATGTGGCAGTTCACAGACAATCTGATTATCGGCGGTAAACAGTTCGACGGAAATATTTTATACGGAGACTGATTATGCAGATTAAAGAAATTCCCATTGATAAGCTCAAGCCCTACAACAAAAACCCGCGCAGAAACGATAAAGCCGTTGACGCTTTTCATTCTGTATTTTATGTTGTTGCTATTAAAAATCGTACATTTGAAAAAAATAGTGGGGGGGGTGGTAATAATGGCACGTCCGAGAAAGGATATTGATAGAGCAGATTTTGAATCTTTGCTTGCTATTCAGTGCACGCTTTCTGAAATTGCGGCTTTTTTTGATAACAAATTGGGCGGTTGCTCGCCTGATACTGTCGAACGCTGGTGTAAACGTACTTATAATTCAAGTTTTGCGGAAGTTTCAGCAAAAAAAAGAGAAATTGGGAAAATAAGCTTAAGGCGTATTCAGTTTCAATTAGCTCAAAAATCTGCCGCTATGGCAATTTTCTTAGGTAAAAATTATCTTGGACAGACTGACAAAGATAACTGGCAACGACAACAGGATGAAAAGGCGTTGGAACTTAAAGAAAAAGCACAGGAAGAGGCGGCGTGGTAAATGGCGCAAGAATGGGCGAAAAGTTTTTATAACAGTAAAGCTTGGCGTAACCTGCGCGAACGGCTGATTGTTGAAAATAATTTCCTTTGTGCTGATTGCGGCGAAAGTTATCTTAAAGATTCAACACAGTTGGTCGGACACCACATTAAAGAATTGACGCCGGAAAATATCAATGACGCCAATATTTCTTTGAATCCTGCAAATATCAAAATTATCTGCAGAAAATGTCACGATAAAGCGCACGAAAGATTTTCTTTTGATACTGGACAAAAGGTCTATATTGTTTACGGTTCGCCTTGCTCCGGCAAAAGTACATACGTGAATCAAGTGGCAAGGCGTAACGATTTAATTGTTGACCTTGACGCTATTTTCGCCGCTATTTCCCTTTGTCCTTATCACGAACACCCAAACAACTTAAAGCGCGTAGCATTTGCCGTCCGTGATTCACTGATTGAACAAATTAGACTGCGCGTTGGTTTTTGGAAAGACGCTTACATTATCGGAGGCTACCCGCGCAAATTGCAACGGGAAAATTTGGCAAAGAAAATCGGCGCAGAATTAATCTTTATTGAAACTACGCGGGAACAAGCAAAGGCTACAGCGACAATGGCGCGCGGAATTTTGGCGCGGCAGTGGTACAGCTTTATCGATGATTGGTTTGATTCTTTCGAGCCGTGATATACTCCCCCCCTGCTATTACGCACTTTTTGGGGGCGACAGACCATGCAGAAAGGGCACTTTTATTAGCGGCACCGAAATTTTGACTTTTTCGGAAAAGTATTGAAAATGGAGGTTGAAGGCTCAAAATGAATGAAATGCAGCAAGAGTACGAAAGAATCAAGGCGTTGTTTGCTGATGTTGACGAAAAACAACTTCAACTTGTGGACGGCGCAATTATTGAGGCGGCTAGATTGCGCCTTGAACTCGATAGACTTCATGATATTGTTAAAATTTCCGGCTTAATCAAGGTTGACCCAAATAACCCTACTCGCCAAAAAGCTTTACCTGTTTCTAAGGAATTGCCGAAAATTCGCGCAGGTTACACTAACATTATTTTCAAGCTTGCAAGAATTTTGGGCGCGTCTGTCAATGATGAAGATTTAGGACTTGATGATTATGTTTGAAAATTTTTACGTTGCTGTTTTAAATTCCATAAGCGGAATTGGTTCAAAAACTACTAAAAAACTTATAGATTTTTTCGGTAGTGCTGAAAATGTTTTGACTGCAGATATTCAACAACTTCAACAGGCGGGCGT
Source organism: uncultured Selenomonadales bacterium (assembly GCA_937915725.1). Lineage (GTDB taxonomy): Bacteria > Bacillota > Negativicutes > Selenomonadales > Selenomonadaceae > Quinella. The sequence continues at coordinate 6,126 of CALGGV010000133.1, read as the reverse complement.
TTCTCAAAAAATCGTCGATAATTTAATTGATTTCCGTAATGAATTTCCGGACGCCGCCGAAAAGCTTTTTGAATTTTGTAATGTCAAAAAAATTAAAATCTGCACTTTCTACGATGAAGAATACCCGCTTATTTTGAAAAAATTTTCCGGCGCACCTGTTGTTTTTTACTACCGCGGCGAAATAAAGCCAGATGCTGAAAGAATTGCTGTAGTTGGAGCGCGTGAGGCTACGCAATACGGGGAAAAAGTTTCAAAAATGTTTAGCGCAGAATTGGCGGCGGCAGGATTTACGATTGTAAGCGGCGCGGCTAAAGGTATTGATACTTTCGCTCATTCGGCGGCTTTAAAAAATGGGCGTACCGTTGCCGTTTTAGGTTACGGTTTAAATAAAATCCCGCACGATAACCAAAAACTTTTTGAAGAAATAATTGCAAGCGGCGGCGTCATTATGTCAGAATTTCCGCCAAATATGGAAGGCAGCAAAGGAACTTTTCCGGCGCGGAACAGAATTATTGCGGGACTTTCACGCGGCGTTATTGTGGTTGAGGCGGGCGAAAATTCCGGCGCGTTAATTGCGGCAAAATACGCGGCTGATAATCTGCGCGACGTTTTTGCCGTACCAAATGATATTTTTGCTGAAAAAAGCATTGGTTGTCATAAACTGCTACGCGGCGGCGCAATTTTACTTAGCCGCGTTTCTGATGTTTTTGCCAGATACAAGTTGATCTGTAGGAAGTGATTTTTTTTGAAATTTTTCTTCGCGCAGGTTTTCGGCGAAAATTCAGCACTCAAAACGGAAAACGTTTTCCGTTTTCAACCCGCCAAAAACGAAGACGTATTCGTTTTTCAACCCTGCGCGCTTGTTCAGTGAATGTATTTTGGAGAAATGCAAAAAAATAACCGGCACGAAAAATAAGCCCGTAGAGGCGGCTAGGAGCCAAAATTTAAAGACTTTAGGGCTTGTAGGTAGATTTTATGGTTTAAAATATTTTGCGATTTTTGAGGGTTTTTGAAAATTCCACTATTATATTTAATTTTGAAGATTTAAAATATTTTTTGGGGTTAAAAATGAGTTACATTCGTGAATACTGGGAAGATATTCAATCCGGCAAGGCGATTGTCGGACACTTTGTCAAACAACAAATGAAATTGTTACTTGCTGATTTAGATAACCCTAACTTGCAGATTGATTTTGCAGAATCCGAAAAGCGAATACGCTTTATCGAAAAAGAATGCAGACACAGTGAGGCTCCTTTCGCCGGTAAACCTTTCTTGCTGATGACGTGGCAAAAAGCAGTTATCGAGGCGATTTTCGCAATAAAAGTTTACAATGACGAATTTCAAAAATACGTGCGGAAATATCAAGAATTGCTTTTAGTTGTCGGACGCAAGAACGGTAAAACGCCGCTTGCAAGCGCAATAACTTTAGCTGAATGGTGTTGCGGCGAAATGGGGACAAAAATTCTTTACGGCTCCAATGATTATGATCAAGCTGATTTACTTTTTATGGCAACAGACGCAATGCGGGAGGCGTCGCCAAAATTAGCGCGTTGCACTCGCCGTAACCAAAAAGGGCTTTTTTTCGGCAATATCAAGCAGAAAAAGCACGTAGGTAAATTCACTTCCCAAAATAAAGGCAGTATTCGCAAAATGTCTGCACATACCGGCGCAAAAGAAGGGCGCAATATCAAAATTGGCGTTGTCGATGAAGTTCACGAACTCGAAGATGACGGCTTTATTATGCCGATAAAACAAGCACTTTCAACGCAAGAAACGCCGCTGTATATCGAACTCACTACTGAAGGCTTTAAGGAAGACGGTTACCTTGACAACCGCTTGAAACTTGCTGAAGGCGTACTAAACGGCGAAATTGATAAACCAAATTTTTTAATTTTTTGGTTCGCGCAGGACAGCGAAGAGGAAATTTGGCAAGATGAAAACAGCTGGTACAAGTCTAACCCCGGACTCGGTGTAATAAAAAAATGGTCTTTCCTGCGCGGTATGGTTGAAGATGCTAAACGGGACGCCGCTACTCGCGCCTTTGTGCTTGCCAAAGATTTCAACATTAAACAAAACAGCGCGGTTGCTTGGTTGCCGGAACACGTGATAGCAAATCCTGAAACTTTCGACTTAGAATCATTGCGCGGGCAATACTATATCGGCGGTATTGATTTAAGCGAAACTACAGATTTAACGGCGGCAACTGCACTTTTTATAAATCCTTACACCAGAAAAAAATTTGCACTTGTAAAATTTTTTATTCCAGAAATTAAGCTTGATACAAAATTTGATAACAATTTGAATCCTGAAAAAAAAGATTATCGGCAGTGGGCGCGTCAAGGATTGGTTACAATCTGCAAGGGCAATGAAGTTGACCCAGATGAAGTTGTTAATTGGTATGTGGAACTGCTGAAGGCTTACGACGTTAAACCTTTTAAAGTGGGATTTGACGTTTGGCACAGTACCGCGTTAAAAAAGGGAATTGCTGATTATTTCGGCGAGGATAAACTTTGCAAAGTCGGTATGAACTTTTTCAGCTTAAATACTCCAATGAATCTGTTGGAAAGTGATTTATCCCTTAAGATTTTGAACTACAACAATAACGAAATGCTCCGCTGGAATTTGAAAAACGTTGCACTGAAAATTAACAATCTTGCTATGAAAATGCCGGTTAAAGTTCATCAGTCTAAAAATAGAATTGACGGCGCAGTTTCGCTGATTATCGCTTACGCCGCCGCCGGTACTTGTAAATCTGATTACGAAATGCTACAGAAAAATATTTGCAAGCGAGGTGAGGAAATTTGCTTGTAAGTTTCATTAAAAATCTTATGGATAAGTTCAAAGGCAACAAAGATAAAAAAATTTTGGCTGAAGTTTTGGCTGATTCACGCGCCGTTTTTTCTTCTTTCGGCAATAACATTTACGCCAGTGATTTTATTAATTCGGTTATCGACAGAATAGCTACTGAAATTTCTAAGATTGAAGTTGTCAGCGTCATTTCAAAAGAAAACAGCATTTCAAGATTGAATGACGATATAACGCGGCTTTTTAGGGACGGCGTCAACGAATTGCAGACGGCAAAAGATTTTCTTTCCTGTTGCGAATGGCTAAGGCGCAAAGATAAAAATTGCTTTATCTACCCTCAATGGGAACTTGTAAAATCTGTAAACGGCAACGAATTTAAACGTTATACGGCTTTTTATCCGCTTGCGCCGGTAAGTGCTGAACTCGGACACTTTGAAAACGGCGATTGGGCGATTAAATTTTTTTGGCGCGACGGTTCAAGTAGCATTCTGCCTTATGATTCTATTATTCATTTGCGATGGCGGCGCGGCACTTCAACGCTGATGGGCGGCGGTAATGACTACGGCGCAAGTGATGATTCTGATACTCTAAAAGCATTGCAGACACTTGACGAAATTTTACAAGGCTTGCCAAAAATGATTCAATCAAGTTTATCACTGCAAGGCGTTTTAAGTGTTAAAACTGTGCTTGATCGTGAATCAATGAGAAACGCAGGCGAGGAATTTGAAAACAGAATCAAAACTTCCAAAACAGGTATTGTTGCTATTGGACTTGACGGCGAATACACGCCTATTAATAAGGCTATGCCCGCTATTCCCGACGGCGTACTGAAATTTTTGAAGGATATTATTCGTGAAAGATACGGTATTTCGCAAGCGATACTGGACGGCGATTTTTCCGGCACTCAACACGCGGCTTTTTTTCAAAACTGCCTTGAGGATTTCATACTTGAATTTGAACAGTCTTTCACAAATAGGCTTTTCACGCCACGAGAAAAAGACGTTGGACACAGGATTAAATGTTACTACAGCAGAGTTGCTTACTTCGATACTGCCGCCAAAAACGAATTAGCTAAAATCGCCTTTGAAAGTGGCTTAATGACGCTAAATGAAGTTAGGGAACTGTACGGACTTTCGCCCTTGAATGAAGGCGGCGACAAGCGGCTACAGTCTCTAAATTTTGTTGACGCCAATATTTCAAATATTTATCAGCTACAAGATAAAAAAAGCCGATAAAAATACCGGCGCGGAAAAAAAAGAAAGATATTTAATTTACAAGTCATCTGAAAAATCAATGCTGCAGTTTTCTTCAATAAATTCTGTACTGGTAATCATTGAATGCGCTTGCTTGAGTAAATGTTCACGAAATTTACTGCTGGAAGTTAAACGCGCTGCCTTTGCCAAAACATCTGCGGCTTTGACTTCATTTTCACGCTCTTTAATTTTTGTCCAACGCTCCGAAAGTTCCGGCGGGAAAAAATTATTGCCGTAAATTGAATAACTGCCGGTTTTGCGAATTTGCGGAAAAACTTCGTGGAAAGCCCAACGCTGAAATTTTTTTGCATTAGGTTTGCGGCTCATAAAAATCAAACGGTAAAGCCCAGCCTCGTTGATAATGTTCATTTTTTGCGGTCCGCCAAGGGTGTAGATAATAGCGACACCCTTTTCATCATCATCAAAATTGGCGATTGCATCACGCGGATTTTTAATTTCTAAAATGCGGCAAGCATCGGCGGCAACAGCCCAATTTTCGCCTTCGATATTCAAAGTACGAAATTCGCCAAAGTCGTCATTGAAAAAAGTTTGAACTACAGAGGTTTCCATAAAATATCAAATCCTTTCTTGACACTTTCACGCGGGATTGATAAAATAAATACGGAAAATCCCGTGTGTTTTCTAGTGTGTCAGCTAGATTTTACAACACGGGGTTTTCTGCTGTCAAGGATAAAAAAATATCAGCCGTCAGAAATGGCGGCTTTTTTAGTGAGAAGTGATAAAAATGAAACAAACTGAATATCGCAGTTGTAGCGGGCAAGAATTTAGGACTGTCGATAATGAAAAAAATGCAAAAATAATCGAAGGACACGCGGCAGTTTTCAACCGTCAAACGAATGTTGGCGGTTTTTTTAATGAAGTGATTGACGCGGGCGCGTTTGATAAAGCAGACCTGCGCGACGTACCGCTTATGGTTAATCACGATTTCTCAAAAATTCCACTTGCAAGATCGCGCAGAAATAACGGCAACAGTACTCTTACTTTATCTGTTGACGAAATAGGCTTGTCGATACGCGCTGTACTTGATACTGAAAGAAATGTTGACGCACGCGCCGTTTATTCGGCAGTCGAACGCGGCGATTTGGACGGTATGAGTTTTGCCTTTGTTGTTGACGGCGAAGAATGGCAAAACTTAGATACAGATACTCCAACACGCCGTATTAAATCTATCAGTAAAGTTTTTGAAGTTTCTGCTTGTACCTTTCCGCAATATGAAAGTACTGATATTACAGCTCGGAGCAAATTTGCGCCGGATAGTGCAAAAAAGGTGTTGGATAACGCCCGCGCTCTTTCTTTGGACAAAGATAACGAGCTTGAAATTTTAAAATTGAAAAATCGAATTTTAGGAGTGATTTAAAATGGATAATCTGATAAAAAAGTATGAAGAACGTCGCGCCGCTTTGCTTGAACAATCCGAAAAAAGCAACAGCGTTGAAGAATTGCGCAGTATTCAGAATCAGTTACTGCAAGTCAACAACGATATTAACGATTTACGCGCCGTAATGACAAAGGATACTGATGATGAACGTACAACCGCCGTAAATTCCAATGTTGAAACGCGCAGTGATACTCCAAAATTTGTACAAGGTAAGGGCTTTTCGCCTGTTGAGGAACGCGGCAATTTCGATTATTCCAAAATTCTTGAAACACGCGAAAAAGCAGGTAACGATTTAAAAGAAAAACGCGCGGTAGATTCGCCACTTGGACTTTTCGGCGAACTTCGCGCAGTTACGGTCGGTAACGGTACAAGTATTATTGTCCCCAAATATTACTCCGATACAATCAATCCTGAATTTAACGTTGTAAGCAGTTTGATTGATTCTGTCAGTCATTTGTCTTTGAACGGCGGCGAAAGTTTTACTCAAGGCTACGTTAATTCAATAGCCGCGGGCGATTATACGTCTGAAACTGCAATAGCGGCAACTGCTGAAACTACTTTTGCCTATGTCGATATTAACAAAACTAAAATTACTGCGTATTCGGAAGTTACGGAAGAACTTCAAAAATTGCCCAATGCCAATTATGCAGATGTTGTCTTTCAGAATAT